>NZ_CCEJ010000008.1 GCF_000750955.1 Criblamydia sequanensis CRIB-18
CTCGCGTAGATCAAAATATTGAGACCCTTTCAATTCATTTTTAGCAACATCTTCAACATAGGCTGCAAAAGATTCAAAACTGACATCATAAAGACTATCCTCAATTCTAGTGCAGGTATACATCCTCCAAATAGGGGGGCGCGGATCGGGATTCATTGACCAGCTTGTTCTTTTATTGATCCAAAAGCGATTAGAAAAATTACAAACAACCGTTGTACTGTTTTGAAAGGGGTTAGAATTAATGGCTCTTCCCTTAAAAGAGTTTGCAGCTCTTAAAAAAAAAGAGGGTCTAAATAAAGCCTGGGAAGTTACAGAAGATGCTGATTGCATAAAAAAACTCCATTTTTATAATTTCGCTTGTAAACTTAAGATTATACACCTTTCTCAGTCAAATTTATTTTAAGAAAGCGGCTAAAAGTTATTTTTCTTACAAAAAGGTTTTTTATGAATGAAGCTCCCCCATTCTCAAAAGAAGGTCAATACAACGGTCGTGTTCAAATAAGTCTCTTTCACTCCTGGTACCCTTCCTCTAAACCCTCTGAACCGGAAAGCCTGCCTATTTTATTTCCCAGTATTGAAAGCAAACGCCTTTCCATCCTCCCTTTTACCGAACCCTATAAAGAAGAATTCAAAGCCAAATTCAATCATAGATTTTCATCCTCATTTCCAGATCAAGAAGAGATAGCAACAATTAGTCGAATTCTTGAGCAAGAGCTCAGTATTAGTGGAAGTGTTGCAGAGGCTCTCATAAATAAGGATTCACTCCGAATTTTAGAAAATAATCCTCTCACGGGATATCGACTCATTGAGAAAGGATCTAATAAAATCATCGGCAGAGTTTGCATGGAAGAGTATGCTAAGGGCCGAGTTAAATGCGATATAGTCTTGGATAAGGACTATCAAAATCAACAATATGGAAAGGAAGCCGCCATTACGATGCTTTTTTTTGCTATAGAATACGTCTCAAGAAGTGATTTAAGTGAAAAAGGTCGTGTTCAGAGTTTTGTTTCGATCCTAGATGGAAATGATGAACGTAGTATAAAACTCGCTAAATATTTGGGAATGGTAGCTCATAATAATCCAAAGGAATTGGAGCTTGATGAATTGGCGTCGCATCAACAAGTCTACGAAATACCCACCGACTACCTTAACGCGGTTTATAGAACCCGCTTTATAAAGCTCGATCAGCGAAGCCTTTTAGATAACTCTCACGCTAAAAATTGGACGCGTCATTAAAAAATAGCATAATCATCAATAGGCTCGTTTTTTATCTCTTTGAAATAACTAGCTTATATTTTTTTATAGAGCGGTGAAAAGCCTTAAATGTTTCTTTCTTTAAAATAATATTCCCACGCAGGTAATTCTAAAGTAAATATTTTTTCTGGAGAAGTGAGGAAGATTTCCTTCATCTCCTTAGCTTTCATCCAGCCGATATCTCGGCTTTCGTCTGATTCAAGCTTTGGCTCCGCGTCTTCAACCTCGCAAATGAAAATAAAGCCTATCCAAGGCTTGCCACCTTTTAGCTGCTGAGTGCAACAAAAAGATTTAAATCCAAAGGCAGCATCAAAATTGGGCTCATAAATCTCAGTTTTATCTTCGTGTTTAATTTTTTTTAGCCTTAAACCGCATTCCTCATCAATTTCACGAGCCATCGCTTCATAAACAGTTTCATAGGGCCTATCTAATGAACCTGCCGGAAATTCCAAAGTGCCTGTATAAACAGGGTCGCTACTTGGCTTCCATCTCGTTTGGATAAGAACCTCTAAAACCCCATCATGAGTCCGTTCAATTATTCCTGCCACAAAAGGAAGAGCTGCTCCGAAATTTCTCTCTACAGGTTTCCTTCCAATAAAACGAATCAGATTTTTAACGCCTTTTGCTTCATCTTTATAGGTTTGACCTAAATCATCAAGCAAATGAACTTCAAAATTTTTTGTTACTTTTCTTGTAAATTCAACGCTAAAATAGCGTTTAGAAACCCCTCTTATGTTGTAGAAATTTTTCTCAAGAAACATACCTTCTTTAATTTCCGGATCATGAATTGAGTTGGAGAGAAAGGTTATTAGGGCTCCCGGTTTTAAAATTCTCTCTATCTCACGAAAGATTTGAGTGGTGATTTCTATATTAAAATAATGAAGAGACAAATGAGCGTAAACGCAATCAAAAGAATTATCTTCAAAAGGCAAACAATTATTTAAATCAATTTTCTTAACACTGATTTGAGTTTTCTTTTCTTCAGTAAGTTTAGAAACAATCTCTTCAAGCGGACTTGGATCTATATCTGTGCTTACAACTTCAAATCCATGATTTAGGAAAAAAAGACTATCCTGACCAAGCCCTGATCCCAATTCTAAAATCTTACCACCATTGGTGAGGTATTCTTTCACGGTTTCAGCAAAAATTGAAGGCTTTAACGTCCAATCCTGTCCCTTATAATAGTCATGTAATTCCTTCCAAGTCGATGTCATAAAGTGCTCTTTTTTAGGCGCAAATTGTAATATTTTTAGGAAGGGATGTCGATTAAAAAAGAAAGAATGGTGGCTTAAGAAGCCCCCTTGTTTAGATTAAAATTTTTCTTTTCCAATATCCGCCATTCTTTCAGTGAAGATTCTCCAAGTGGCACCTTTAACCCACTTCTCAGTGCCTATAAGGCGAAGGCCTGTTCGATCGTGGTTGATGGTGCCAAGGTCAAGTTCTTTAGTGCCCGGATTAAAAAAGAAGGCAAAATAAATGGTCTCATCTTGACTGCTATTCCAATTGGTATCAAAAGCAAGTAATGCGCCGTTTTCTATTCCTTTACGATCTTTTTCTGAAAGAGCATGCATCAAAAGATTATTATTTAAAGAAAGAAGAGCCGTTTCATCTGTTGAGAATTCTTTAAAGAGGGTAAGGACCGTTTGATAAAAGTCAAAGACACTCATTTTTTGCCAATCATGACAGGCCAATTTCTTTTTAAATTCTTCAAATGAAGCTGGGATTCTCTCCTTAACAAATTTGCAAAGCTCCTTTTTGGCTTCCTTTGGAACTGTTTGATCGGCAATCATTTGATAGGGGGTCATGAGATTTTTCTTAATTTGCTCTTCAAGGGGACTTGATTTATCGCTTGCCATCTTTTTAAGCATAGGATCTTCAAACGGTGTAAAATTAAAATCATGAAGTCCATCTACTCGAGTCAGATATTGGGTTTTCAAATCATCTTTTGATTGGCAAAATTTAAGGGTCTCGTAAATCAGGCTCTCAGCATTTTTTGGAGTTATTTGAGTATGTTCGTAATTGAAGGGTGTTTCCGTATAAGTGCTAAAAACATGGCCTTCTGAGTCCCCTATAGCAAGCATCCAAGGTGTTTTTTTTAAGATTTTGCTTAACCATGTCTCATCAATTGAACAAGTATCGCTTATATTTCTAAGAGCATAGCTCATTTTGAAGCGGCCCATAAAATTGCTGTTTTGAATAAAGGAGCGCATCGAATCAAGACCTTCTTTCTTATCTTTATCTTGATTCCACTCTTTCATCGAAGATAAAGCATCGAAAGCTTTCAATAGGTGCGTTTTGAACATTTCCTCATTTTTTATTCTCTTCCAGTGCTTCATTGTTAATCCCGGTTCTTTAGCATAGAGAACAAAAGCGCCAAAGTGCGAGCTGCCATCGCTTGCCGCCTCAGAATTAACATCAGGATCATATTTATAGTGAAAATGCTCAAGAAAAGATTCCTTTAATTCAGAAAGAACCGCTTTGGCAAAGGATTTATCTAATTGTTGTAACGCATTAGTAAATTTTAAATTTAACTTTAAACCGCCAAATAGATCATCCATTTTGGAATTATGGCTTGGGGCCGGAGCCGCCGCCATAGAAGCCATAGTATATTCTAAAATTCTGCCAATGGAGTTGGTTTGCAAACTAAAGGCTAACTTTCCCCATTTCGCGTGTTTTTCTTGAATGTGTTCTTCATCTTTTATGGCTACTTTTGCAAAAGTATCAATAAAATTATCTATCGTAACTTTCTTAGATTCTAAAATAAATTTGACAACTTCCTCTAAATGTTCTTTTGGCTCGGAAATTCCCATTACCATTAGAGCCTCTTTAATGCCGATGCATTCTAGAATGGAAAAATGTTTTTCAGAAACATTTCCTTTGGTATCAAACTCAAGTTGGCATGATAAATCATCATCTGCCATTTTTGAAACGAAAGGAAATTGCATTTTTTCTTTTTCAACCATTCTTATTAATTCACCTGTTTGAATAAGAAGCCTCATATCTTTTACAAACCATTTGGGTTGTTCATCCTGCACTTGTTTAGCTTCAGAGGTTGCAAAGCAAGACCCGACAGGCCCTTGATGCAATAGAGTAAGAAGAGCAGCTAGGGTTGCTTGAATGGCGTGCAAGTCGTTAATTTTTTCATCGGCTTCTAACTGGAGATAACTTCTCAAAATCCGATTCATATCTGCGCATGGATCATTTGGCTTCTTCGCCAAGGTAATTTCCTTCCTAAGCATATACTTCGATGAAATTTCATTTAATTTGATCTTGATGAAATTCTCAAAGTCCGGACCTTCTCGATTCATGAGTTCTATAACAAGCGGAATTAATTTAACGTTGATTGATCCGATAGGAGTGACTAAAATTTTAGCTATCGCGATAGGTTCCTTCGTGGCCCGAAGCATTTCTTTTTCTTGAATCGTGCATTCAGAATCCAAGTCCATTACGTTTGATAAAACTTTTGAAATATCCTCTCGGCACTTCATGCAAACCTTTTCAAGAGACTGCTCAAAATTCAAAGGATCTATTAAATCGGCTAAATTTTTATAATTAACCCCAGCTAGATAGATAACAGAAGAGAGATAACTTTCAGTCTCTATTTGAATCGTCGAATGCGTCTTTTCTTTAGCTTGTTCTATAATTTTTTGAGAGAAAGCCAAAATAAGTTCCCTTTCTTGGGAATCTTTCATGAGCGGCATCATCTTTTTTAAAGTGGTAATCTCGGAAGTATAAAGCAATGATCTCTGACTTTTTTTAGATTGCGTAGGGGGTTCAAAATTTTCGAAATATTTGGTAGCTAACCCCTTGCTGTCCGAAGAGGAAGAGGCTGTTTCAGCGGCACTTAAAGAGGCGGTTGACTGAGCTCCCCATATAGCGTTAGATAATGTATTCCACATATGATTTTCCTTTTTTGGTTTAAAAACGAAAAATAGAACGTCTAAGCGCTCAAAGTAGATCATTAAAGAATCTTTGTAAACCCTGCAAAGAAGTAAAAAGTAAAGGAAAATGAGAAACAAAATTAGTCGGCTTCTCTATGCCTTTTTTTAGGGAGAGATAATAATGGAAAGGCTTCAATTTTTGTTTTTTTATATCTTTGGTCGCAAGAAAGGTCCTCAACAAGCCTTCTCAATGCATCAGGGGGGGCTACCGATTCAATCGATTCCCCTTTTTTAAGCACTATCGCTTTAAAGTCTTTTTTAGACGGATATTTTAAAATGCCGGGAGTTGAAAAACTGCAATTAAAATAATTTCCAATTGCGCCAATACCTGCTTTACCCATTATTTCTCTGAGATCATCGGTTTTTTTTTGACTGGTAAGAAGGTTTACTTTAACCATATTGCAATACGCATCTGAAATCTGCATGACTTTAACCACATTTTCAAGCCAACCCAACTCTCCATTTTTACCGTTCGGAATAAGATCAATCCCTACTTCTTCATAAGGATGAACTTCTTCTATAGCTTTAATTAATGTAGATAATCGATGGATGCTAACCCATGTAGTGTATTTCAGTTCTTCCACTATTTCACTTTTCCCAACAGAGCCGATAGCGGGATCGGATCCTTCTCCCGGGATGTATCTAGCTTTTCCTTTGCAAGAAAGTACATTGGAGCCAACCCCTAACACCTTTATCATAGTCTCTCCAATCATTTCTGCTGAAAGAGGAGCAAATACAACAAATTTCACTATTTCCGATATGGAATAGATCTCACTTATTGGAAAAGAGGTAGGTATGGTTGTTTTTTCAAGGCATGCAAAAGTGGTATGATGAGTCTTTCTTAAAGACAGTTCAGCGCAAACCGTTTTTATCGTATCAATAGGCGCTTTCATTTCTACTTTAAAAATAGAGTGAATATGAGGTTCTATACCGCTTCCATCAGATTGAATCATTTGCGCTTTTACCAAAAAAATGGGAAAAACTACTTCTTTGGATTTTGTGCATATATGATCCGTCTTGTCTTTTTTAGAAACGATTAAGGTGGCTTTAGAAATAGGTAGTACGGAAAAAAAAACTGCCGGTGTTTTAACTTGAACTCCGTTCATTTTAAACCCTTATAAACCCTTATTTTTAAAGTTAACTGATAGCTTTCATGCTAATTTCTAGTTTTCTCTCTTCTAGTGAAAAAAGGTAAAGCCCAAAAGCGATAATTATTATAGATAAATAAAATTGCCATAATATGTTTTCACTTAAAAAAAACCATCCTAAGGTGGCAGTAAAAAATGGCGTTGAAAACCCGGCAAAAGATAGGAATGTGGCTGAATATTTTTTTAATAAAAAGGCATAGAGATTATAGCAAATTAAGTTTGATACAATAAGAAGAATGGAAGAAAAAATAAGAAAGTATTTCCAATTCAAAACTGGAAATGGGTTCCAGTCCTCCATCACATAAGAATGGCCAAGAGATAAAAAACCGCCTGCCACCATGCTAATGCCATTTGCTAAAAGAGGATGGCAATCTTCTTTTTGAACCGCCTGTTTTAAAAGTATCCAGCCATATACGCTGCAAACAACGGCCATGACCATAGAAAGCTCAGGCCATGAAATAAAAGGAATTTCACCTTTTGATTCGTCAATGGACTTCGCTAAAATGAGTGGTAGAAATCCTATAAATCCAATGATTAATCCGAGACATTTTTTTAAATTTAACACTTCAGAAAAAATAAAATAGGAAAATACAGCTGAGATGAAAGGTGAGAGGTTATAAATCAGACAGGTTTTATAAGTGTATAGATATTTTAAAGCATAGGCTTCAAAAATATTTGTGAAGTAAATATTAATTACGCCGAGAGATAAAAGCCTCAATAATATGCTTGTGGAAAGCATCTTTTTTTTGTTCGTAAAAAAAAAATAGCAAACTAACATTAATAACCCGGCAAAAAACATCCTCGAACCTACCAAAAAAAGGATCGAGGAATATTGGAAGCACATTTTTTCCACAATAAAAACGAGTGCAAATAAAGCGTAGAGAAGAAAAACTAAAATCATTAAATCTAATAAAATTCAAAGTTTTGATAGCAACTTGAAAAGAGATTAGCTAATAATTTATTATAATTCAACAAAAATAATAACTTGTATTATCTATCACACATCATTGGGAGCTATGTTTTAATTTTTCATTTTAAAATCGTCATAGTTTTTTATATTTAAATCTCTTCCAAACCAACTTTTAAGCGGCACTTCCATAAGCTTTTCAGAGCCTGCATATCCATTATCAAATGAAATAGAAAATGATTCATTGGGTTTAATAATAGCTGTGCTTATAGTTCTAGCGTTATTTACTTCACGGCCGGATCTTATTTTTTGCAATCTTTCTTTCGCGTTTAATATATTTTTATCATGAAATTTAAGGTATTTATTGTGAATTTCACCTTCTCGCTCCCAACTGTTTGTGGGTGTTGGTCTTGTTGGATCTGGAGCATATCTAAAATTTAAAGTCACAAGGGGTTTCTTTTTATCCCACTCTCTTTCATTATTGGAACCATTAGGCATCTGCATCAAATGAACACTTTTGCCATCATGTTTATCCGCAAAACAAAGATTAGATGAGCTTAGAGCTTTCTCCTGGCAAAACCGCAAAGCTTCCTCAACATTCACACAGCTTTCTATGAGATGTCTTAAATAGAAAACTATAGGCATTTTTTCAGGATAATCAGTCATGCCTATAGCTACATTAAGAGACCCAAATAAGCCTTTTTCATTAAGGGACGTAAGATAGCCGACAAGCAAGGGACAGCTTTGGTTAATTGTCCTTATTCCGCAAGAAGTTTCTCTTAGTTCTACAAACGAAACGGTTCCAAAAATACCCATCGAATTCCAGTCTACAGTACGAAGCACTGTCGGGCCGCTTTCTAAATCATCCCCGTCCATAACAACCGTGCATCCCATGGCTTCTTTTTGCCTTTTGAGCCAAATTTCCGCATTTTTATAATCCATGCTGCCCATATCCGGCAGCATGTTGAAATAAATTATCCATTCCAAAGTTAGCGGTTCGCCTTTCAAAAAATTCCAGCCTTCCCTTTTCTTATTATAGCCGTCTACAAGCCCCTGCATTTCCGCTAAGTACTTTTCGGGAATGACGCTTTTCATTTTTTCAGCAACAAGAGGAATTTCTTTTGGGAACCCCATCAAAGTGCAAAAGGCAAAATTATTTAAACCGATCATTTTTTTTATTTGCGGGGCCATCATAAACCCTCTTGCATAACCTGCATCATAAGAACTTACTTCTTTGGGAATTATAAGAAGAGGCAAATTCCCTTTATAGACCAAGTGAACGCCTCTACAACAAGCTTCCTGAAAGGCTTTGTCTGAAGGATTGTGGGTTGGGGGAATAAAAAAGGGAGCAGTTGCATTGGCCAAAAGAGACCCAATCGTTAATTGAAGACCTGTAAAAAGTTGATAATAATTACTATTTGAAAGGCCCGAATACGCCATTACAAGTCCAAGCCACGTAAAAAAAATTAAAGTGACTTTTAAAGCTAACGGATTATCATGAAGAAATTTTTTGGTTGGAGAGTAGGTTGAAACAAATGGGATTTTTTTAGAGGAGTCTATACAATTATGTGTCGCCTGCATTTTTTTACCTTTAAGTTTTTTAAATAAGGTGTGGTAACCTTTTTAAAATACCTTTTTTTATACGGCAATTACTTTCAGACGAAAATGAAAATAAAGATTATTTAGTCTTTTCTATATTTAAGCTCCCAAACCTTTTGCCTTGCCTTATTAAGAGGCTCATAACATTTTTTTTCTGAACAGAAAGTTAAACAGTTTTTAAGATAAGGATGAACGGATCGAACATCTTTTGAAGATTTAACAAAGAAAGCTTTTCTACCCCTTTTCCCTTCTATCACCATGACAGTCTCACCTTCCTCAGAAGAAATATGGACTTTGCCATTTGTCGAGTATTTAAATTTCAGGTTACGATCGCAAACTTCTTGAACCGCTTTTATCTCCTGCCATTTTAAGTAGAAACAAAACCCGGCACCTGAAAATGACAGACCAAGAAGTCCAAATTTTGAGTAAGGGTTATTAAATATTGGCAATCCCATAGCGATATCCATTTGCTTATGTAAAGCTGCTTTACATTACTTTCTAAAAAACCAAAAAAATAAATTTAAGACAACAGTAAGAATTATGCTTAGAATAATTGAAGTCATTATAGGGAAATAAAAAGAACCGCCCTTCCCTTTATAACTATAATCTCCGGGTAAATTTCCGAGAAATCCCCCGATTTTATTATTGAATAAAAAAAGGAGTCCGACAATACAAAGAAGGATTCCGGCCATCAAAATTATTTTACCAAAATTTTCCGACATCGACAATTCCATACGTTTTTAACTTTATCTATTTTATAATGTTTAATAAATCAATTTTTATTATTTCCTCATTTTCTTAAGGTTGAAATGGAATGTGCATCTCCCACTTGTGATAGAGCCTCTCAATTAGAATTATTTTTTGAGCCCTATTTAAAAACGATTGAAAAAACTCTTGGCCAAAGACTTTCCCGATTGAATCCGGATAACTCTCTTCATCAGGCCATCCTATATTCTTTAAATAGCGGCGGCAAACGCTTTAGACCGGCCCTTGTCATGATGATCGCTGAATCCTTAGGAAATGGTTTTGATGTTTCCCCCTCAGCTCTTGCTATCGAATATTTTCATACAGCGACCCTCATTGCCGACGATCTGCCTTGCATGGACAATGATGATATGAGAAGAAACAGGCCTTCTCTCCATAAAGCTTTTGGCGAATCAACAGCTCTTCTCGCAAGCTATGCGCTCATCGCGGAAGGTTTCGGCTTAATTGCGGAAAATGGAGACGTTTTAAATAGCGCCCTAGGAGATGGTAAAACAGCTGCTCTTGAAGCTTTCAAGATAGCCTCATACAACACAGGCATTCACGGGGCAACAGGCGGACAATTTTTTGACCTTTATCCAAAAGAGCTGACTGAAAGTTCTTTAAAAGAAATCCATCACATGAAAACTACCTCTCTTTTTGAAATTGCCTTTGCTTTTGGATGGCTTTTTGGAGGAGGAAACGCTTCTGATATCCCTTATGTTAAACGCCTTGCTTCATCTTTCGGGTCAGCTTTTCAAATAGCTGATGATTTTGATGATTTTGAAAGCGATGCAAAAGAAAGCCGAATGGCAAATAAAGTGATCCTTCTTGGTCCCGATCCTGCTTTTAAGGAGCTGGAAAGAGAAGTCTCAGCTTTTAATGACACTCTTTTTCATTTAAAGATTGAATCTCAAGCTTTTAAAGGAATTGGAAAGTACATATTAGAATGGGGAAGAGCCGGTAAAAACCGGCTCTTAGCGAAATCGTAAATTTAAGCGCCTGCCATCGCAGGTTCTTTTCGACCTTTTGGAGAAACCGGCTGAGGAAGAACTTGCTCTTCAGCCTCTACAGGCGAGCCTTTAACTTTTATCTTTTCCATAATTTTGGCTTCAATTTCTTCAAGCATCTTGGGATTTCCTTTTAGAACATCCCGCGCAGCTTCTCGGCCTTGTCCAAGTTTTTCATTGCCATAAGCAAACCAAGCGCCTTTTTTATCAACGATGCCATAATCAACTGCCAAATCAATAGCACTTCCTGTACGGGAAATACCCTCATCAAAAAGAATATCAAACTCAGCTACTGTAAAAGGAGGAGCCATCTTATTTTTAGCCACTTTTACCTTAACTCTATTCCCAATTTCTCTATTATCGGCGCTCTTTATAGAACCTGTTCTTCTTATGTCCAATCGAACGGACGAGTAAAATTTAAGGGCTCTTCCACCTGTTGTAGTCTCAGGGTTGCCATACATGACGCCAATTTTTTCACGAATTTGGTTGATAAACACAGCGCAAGTATTACTTCTTGATAGGGTCGCCGTTAGTTTTCTAAGAGCTTGAGACATCATACGGGCTTGAAGGCCAACAAAATTATCGCCTATCTCGCCTTCCAATTCAGATTTTGGGACTAGAGCTGCTACAGAGTCTATAATAATAACATCTACAGCATTTGATCTTGCCAGCATTTCTGCGATATTAAGAGCTTCTTCTCCGCAGTCCGGCTGAGAAATCATCAAATCATCTAAATTTACGCCGATTTTTGCAGCGTAAGACGGGTCAAGAGCATGTTCGGCATCAATATAAGCAACAAGGCCTCCCGCTTTTTGAGCATTAGCTACAATATGAATAGCAAGAGTTGTTTTACCGGAAGACTCAGGACCATAGATTTCAACAATACGTCCACGTGGAACACCGCCGATTCCTAAAGCCACATCGAGAGCTAAAGAACCGGTTGGCACGACTTCCACACCACGCATCGACTGCCTGTGTCCGAGGGACATAATCGCACCCTCTCCAAATTGTTTTTTGATATGGCTGACGGCAAGATCTAGCGCTTTCCGTCTTTCAGATTGCGGCTGACTCATAAATTTTTTCTCCTTAATAAACATAGAAAGCATAATTGATTTGGCAATGAGAATCCAGAAGGAAAAAGGAAAAGATTAAAATAAAAGCAATCAACTTAAATTTTTATATTTAAAATCTCATCCCATCTTGTGGTCCATCTTAAGGACCTTTTTTCCTGTCTCATAGCCCACTTTTTTTTAAGTCCTTCAGCTGCAAATTGAACAGCTTTCTTTCCCAATTTCTGGTTAAGTTCGTCGATAACGCCTTGCGCTTTTTCCCATTTTTGACAGTATTCAATTTTCTGAAAAAAAAGATCCCCTTGCTTTAACTCCCGGCTTGTAAGATCTCCAAGAATTACGCCCGCCTTCCGATAAATCCGCCCTTCCTCAAATAAATATCTAGCCCCCTCTTTCGCGGCGTTTATTAAAAATGGAGTGGACGAAACAGGTTCTTTAAAGATGATCTTTACAGATGAATAACCACGTCTAAAAGGGTGGTATTCTAAATACACAATGCAGTAAGAAGCATTGGACTGATCTTCCCTAAGCTTTTCTCCGGCGATCGATGCATAAGTTGAGACCGCTTCATAGAGCTCTTCAAGTGAAGTCACCGGCCTCCCAAAACACCTAGAACTCGTAATAGACTTTTTGGCAGCCGGAGCTTCCCCATTTGTGAAACAGCGTATTCCCCGAAGTTCAAACACAACACGAAGAAGGACCACTGAAAATCTTTTTTGAATAAAATCATCTTTTGCATCTCTTAGCTCCTTTGCATTGTTAATCAGGCTCAAGCCAAGTCCGGCATGCAAAGAGCTTCCAACTCCCCAAATTTTATGGGTTGGAGTATTTTCTAAAAAGGAAGACTCTTCTTCAGGTTTTAGAAAACAAATAAAATTTTTTTCTTTTTTAGCTTTAGCATTCGCCAATTTGGCAAGAACTTTTGTTCTGCCTAATCCAATAGATACAGGGATTCCTACATAATCTAAGATCCTTTTCCTTAGAGATTTCGCTTGATCCTCAATTGATTTGGCTCCCCAAACAAGAAAAGCTTCGTCAATTGAGTAAAAGTCAACTTCAGATGAAGCTTCCTCTATAAGACTCATCACGCGATGGGACATGTCTCCATAAAGAGCATAATTCGAAGATAAGACAGCGACATTTTCTTTTCTAAATTTTTCCCTATTTTGAAAAAAGGGAGCTCCCATGGGGATTCCAAGCTCTTTAGCTTCATTAGACCTTGCAATCACGCAACCGTCATTATTTGATAAAATCACAACCGGTCTATTTAGCAGTTTTGGGTTAAAGACGCGCTCGCAAGAAACATAGAAGTTATTGCAATCAACCAAGGCTATAAAAGTATCAGGGTCTTTCATTGTACAATTTCAAGTTTTGTGAATAATGTAGGTCACAACACCCCAGATTTGAAAATCGACCCCGCCATCTACTTTTATTGGCTTAAAAGTGGGGTTTTCAGGAACAAGCCATGCCCCTTCTTTATTGATTACAAAACGTTTAACCGTAAATTCGCCGCCCACTACAGCTACGACTATTTTGCCATGAACCGGCTCTTTAGAGCGGTCTACGACAAGAATATCCCCGGATCTAATGCCGGCTTCTATCATCGATTCTCCTTCTACCTTAACATAGAAGGTAGATACGGGATGGGAAATAACAAGTTCGTTTAGATCCAAACGTTTTTCTATATAATCATCGGCAGGGGATGGAAACCCTGCTTGCACCGAATTAAAGGCCGGTAAAAATTGAGGGTCTTTTATTTCCGGTTTTGCTATTGAAACAATATATAAAGTATTTTCTTTCATAAATATTTTATTATAAATTAAAACAAATGAACTTAATTATAATTCGGTCATTTGTTAATGTCTTCGAATTTTTAAATAGAACCTTAATTTCCCGTTAAATTATGTTATTATTTTAAAGTTATGCGTATTTTAAAACACGCATAACTTTAGAACTTCTAAGATTTCATAGCTTTATGAAGTTTTGGCAAAAATCGAAGAATCGTTTCATCTTTTTCAACGCTGAATGGTTTGATATAAGCTTCTAAATCTAGATAGGGATGTCTCTTCTTTAGCCTGTCTTTTTTTTCTGTATTAAAAAATTCTTTATCTCGCGTCCAGTAGTGATTCATTTGTAATTTTGAGTAGGAAGGTTTTCCGCTTCCAAGCTTTTTTACCACTTCACGATTCTCATTTACGGCATAAAGAGTTTTATTTTTTTTACCCATTTTAGGGTCGCTGTTCTTTTTATAAATAAAGGCATGGGAAGTCCAAGGCTTTTCAACATATTCGGGCCTTACAATTGATTTATAAGAAATATGATGCTCATTTGTTAGTTTCGCTCGCTTCACCAAAACTTCAGTCATAAGCTGATTTTCAGGGATTTTTTCGACATCTGAAGTTCCAAACATGATCCAATTGACAATAATAGCCGGAACATCCTCGTATTCATTTAACACATCCACAATAGAATCTTTGACAACAGGGACGATAAATTCATCGATATCTAAAAATGCAGCCCACTTAGCGACCCCGCAAGATTTTTTAACCCCATCTAAAAAAGCGTCTTCTTGAGCTTTTATCCAAGACTTCCGATCCGTAACGGCAACATCCCACTGTATCAGGGTTACCTCTCCGGACTCTACGTAAGGGGTAAGTACTTCCATAAAGCTATCTTCGCTCCTATTGTTATAAAGATAAAAATGAGTTACTCCGACAAGCTTATGAAATTCGATCCATTCTTTTAGAAAACGAGCTTCGTTTTTAAACATGCTGCACATGACAAGCGGATGTTTATAAGTTTTTTGATTTTTTTCAATGGCAAAAATCGAGGTCAAAAAAAGAAAGGAAAGTAAAAAAAAACGTTTAAACAACATGAGTCCTCTAAAATTTAATTGTTAACTTATTCCAGCTTATATGGTTTAACAAATAAGAAATAACCAGCGCAAGAAGCAAAAATTAAAAAAGCTAAAATTTAGTGAGTTATAGATGTAAAGCCAGAATCCTGTTGACCTTTTTAAGAAAGGTTGGATAGGCTTAATGAAAGCCCATGCAGATTTCTAAAAAATCTACTTTCATGGGTTAAGCTATAAAAAAGTGCCCGTTGACTACGGTAACGGGAGAATAGGGAAACAGGTGAAAATCCTGTGCGGTTACGCCGCTGTAACGAAGGACGAAAGCAAAATAACGCCACTGCAAAATATTTTTGCGGGAAGGCCTCGCGAGTAGAACGATTTCGAAGTCAGAAGACCTGCTTTTTTATGCTCATCATTTGAATGGAAAAGACTCTATTCCATTTAAAAAAACTGTCTCGTTAAAGACAGGATGGGGGAAGGTTTTTATCTACTTTTCGAAAAATGTCAAATTTTTCTTTCCTCAACATAATTTTTATTTATTTCAGCTAAGCAAAAAGCCGAACGCTTTTGTTTGCTTGTAGAATCTATTAAAAATAAAATTAACATGGAGAGGGAATGACTCATTTTACCATTGAAAAAACGATTTGCAAAACGGTTATAAAACGAAATGGAATGACAGTTCCATTCGACCTTAAACGCATTGAAAATGCTTTAAAAGCTGCCTTTAAAGGAGTAAGAAACCTTCACTCGAAAGAGGATCTTTCACTAGAGGATGAAAACTTTATTCAAGGGCTCTTAGAAGACCTTTTAAGGGATTTTCAAAAAAAAGAGTCTTCCTTTTTGCCTGTGGAAGAAATTCAGGATTTCATTGAAAAGTCCCTTATGCAGAAGGGATTTTTTGATATAGCAAAGAGCTATATTCTTTATCGCGAAGAGCATTCCAAACGAAGGTATTTGAAAAATAGACTGGAAGAAGGCGCCCAAGAGGACCATCTTTACCCCTTTTTATTTCAACTAATGGAGCATTTAAAAGAAGCTTCAAAAAATTTGAAGCTAATTGATGAAGCTGCCTTGAAAAATGAGCTCATAAAACAGCTTTATCCGGGAATATCCTTTTTGGAAGCAAAACAGGCACTAATTTTAATAGCCGCATCTCAAATAGAAAAAGAACCGGAGTATGATTTTCTTGCGGCACGACTTATTCTTTCTAATATAGATGCGGAAGTGTTTGGTAAATTTGATAACAGGGAAATAAACCATAAAATATCTTTTAAAAATTTTATTCGGAAAGGAGTAGAAGCAGAAAGGCTGGATCCCAAACTTATGGAATTTGATCTTTCCTATCTTTCAAGCGTCCTTAAGCCTGAAAGAGACGAATCTTTTAAATTTCTTGGTTTAAAAATTCTCTATGACCGCTACCTTATTCACATAGATGAAAAAAGAATTGAGACACCGCAATTTTTTTTCATGAGAGTGGCCATGGGACTTGCCCTTCATGAGAAGGAAAAAGAAAAAGCCGCCGTCGCATTTTATCACACCCTCTCTTCCTTTGAATATATGGCCTCAACCCCGACTCTATTTAACTCGGGGACCCTGCATCCTCAATTAAGCTCCTGCTACCTTTCTACTGTAAGCGATAGTTTAGATCATATTTTTAAAGTTATCGGAGACAATGCCAAACTCTCCAAATGGGCGGGAGGCATTGGCAATGATTGGACAAATGTTCGGGCAAGCGGCGCTCGCATTAAGGGAACAAACGGACTGACCCAAGGCATCATTCCATTTTTAAAAATCGTTAATGATACAGCCGTGGCTGGCAACCCACAAGGGGGAAAAAGAAAAGGATCCATCTGTGTTTATCTAGAAGTATGGCATTTGGACATCGAGGATTTTTTAGAACTTAGAAAAAACACGGGTGATGATAGAAGAAGAACCCATGATATGAATACCGCTTGTTGGATTCCAGACCTTTTTATGAAAAGGGTCCAAGAAAATGGAATTTGGACGCTCTTTAATCCTGTAGAAACAAAAGATCTTCATGAGCTTACAGGAAAAGCTTTTGAAAGCCGCTATCAAGAATATGAGGAAAAAGCAAAAAGAGGGGAATTAAAGCAATCTAAAACCTTGTTTGCATTCGATCTTTGGCGAAAAATGCTCTCCCAACTATTTGAAACAGGCCATCCCTGGATTACCTTTAAAGACCCCTCTAATGTTAGATCGGTAAGTCGAATCAAACAAGTGATTAGAAGCTCTAATTTATGCACCGAAATTCTTCTTCCGACAAATGAAGAGGAAACGGCGGTTTGCAATTTAGGTTCTATCAACCTTGTTAAAATGTTCAAGGACGGCTCTTTAGAAGAAGAGCTATTAAAAAAAACCATTTATAACGCCGTCCGCATGCTTGATAATGTGATAGACATCAATTTTTACCCAACTAAGGAAGCTAAAAGATCAAACTTAAGACATAGGCCTGTCGGGCTTGGATCCATGGGCTTTCAGGAGCTTTTATTCCAACTTAAAATCCCTTATGAATCGGAAAAAGCGCTTGAGCTTGCGGATGAAATCCAGGAAAAAATGGCTTATTATGCCATCTCAGCTTCTATGGAATTAGCTAAAGATAGGGGCCGATTTGAAAGTTTTGAAGATTCCCTTTGGTCTTATGGAATAATGCCCTTAGATACACTTGATGATCTTGCAAATGAAAGGGGGGAACCCATTCAAATTAATCGAAAAACCTCACTTGATTGGGAATCGCTTCGCCAGGAAGTTATTCTTCATGGCTTAAGAAATAGCCAGCTTCAAGCAATTGCACCAACTGCAACCATTGCTCAAATCACCGGAACAACACAATCAATAGAGCCTCTTTACTCCAATTTATTTGTAAAATCCAATCTTTCAGGAGAATTTTGCACTATTAACCCCTATCTAGTAGCCGATTTAAAAAAGCTCAATCTATGGGATGAGGAAATGATAGAAAATTTGAAATATCAGGATGGATCTATCCAGGAAATCGAAAGCATACCCATCGAATTAAAAGCGCTTTATAAAACAGCCTTTGAAATTGATTCAAGCATCCTTATTGAATGCGCCGCAAGAAGGCAAAAATGGATTGATATGGGGCAGTCCCTAAATCTTTACATCTCATTTTCAGACGGTCGAAAACTTTCGGACATGTACTTTGAAGCATGGAAAAAAGGTCTTAAAACCACTTATTATGCGAGGTCTAGGTCTGCAACTCAAATTGAAAAATCGTCCTATAACATTAATAAAAAAGCCATTCAGCCAAAAGGCATGAAAAGTAAATCTGCTTCAAGCCGATTAAGCTGCGGTCTTACCTCAAATTGTGAAACGTGCGAATAAAATAAAGAGAGTTATTAAACTATGAATACAAATCAAAAAAGAATTGTCAATTGCAAAAGCGTCGATGTCAACCAGCTCATGCCCCTAAAATACCATTGGGCCTGGGAGCATTATATCAATGGGTGTCATAATAATTGGATGCCGACAGAAGTCCCCATGCAAAAAGATATAGAGCAATGGAAATCTAATTTTCTAACGCCAGATGAAAGGCTTGTCCTTATGCGAAATTTAGGTTTTTTCAGTACAGCTGAAAGCCTTGTCGGCAATAATATTGTCCTTGCCATTTTTAAATTTATTACAAACGCCGAAGCAAGACAATATTTACTTCGCCAAGCTTTTGAAGAAGCGATTCACACACATACTTTTCATTATATTGTGGAGTCTCTTTCTTTAAACAGCCATGAAGTTTTCAATATGTATCATGAAATCAACAGTATTCATAAAAAAGATGCTTTTGAAATGAAGCTGACAGAGGAAATGATGCAAGACGGTTTTTCAACCTCTACAACAAAAGGCTTGCAAACTTTTCTTAAAAACCTCATTGGCTTTTACGTTATAATGGAAGGAATCTTCTTCTATAGCGGGTTTGCCATGATCCTGAGCCTTCAAAGGCAAAATAAGATGACGGGTATTGGGGAACAGTTTCAATACATTTTAAGGGATGAATCGATTCATTTAAATTTTGGAATTGATTTGATAAACACTCTAAAGGAAGAAAACCCGGAAATCTGGACAGTCTCTTTTCAAAAAGAAATGCAAGATATGATTGAGGAAGCGGTTTTACTTGAAATTGCTTATGCCGAAGATTGTCTTCCAAGAGGAACGCTCGGCTTAAACGCATCTCTTTTTCACGATTATGTCGGTTACATAGCCGATCGAAGGCTTGAAAGGATCGGTTTAAAAAAACGTTATTTTAAAGCGTCTCCTTTTCCATGGATGAGCGAGTGCATTGATTTAGAGAAGGAGAAGAATTTCTTTGAAACAAGGGTAACTCAATACCAAAGCAGCAGCGCTCTTGTTTGGTAAAGCTTAAATCATGGGATTAAAAAAGAAAAAGGGCGGATAGCGCTTTATCCTTTTCATCAACAGGAAGGATTTCTTTGGAATACTGCTCTCGGAACCCTATTCCTAAAAAGAGACACGATTCTTTAAGCTTGCTTAAAAAACGATCATAGCACCCTTTGCCATAGCCGATGCGATGGCATTTGCTATCGAAGATCAAACCCGGAACCAAGACTAAGGATATTTGATCCGGGCTTATTTCTTTAGAGCGATCAGGGTCAGGCTCTAAAAGGCCAAAAGAGGAGATTTTTAGCTCTTTTTCACGGCTTTTTACTGCATAAGCTTTTAAGTCATGGGTGCTATCCACCCTTGGCAGCAAAAGCTTTCCCTCTTCTTCAAGAAAGTGATTGATTTTAAGCATCGAGATTTCAGTTTGAAAGCTCTCAAAGGACAATATAGAGGAGTGCTTTTTTGATAGATAGGCAATAGCATCAAAAAGCTCATTTTCAGCAGATCTTTTTCTATCTTCTGAAAGGTCTTCCCTTTTTCTTTTGAACTCTTCTCTTAGAGCATGCTTTAATTCGCTCACAGTCATTCTACCGGCTTTCCTTGTTGATAGTTTATTTTTCTTAAGAAATTACCGCTTGGATCAAATAGGGTCGCAATTCCTTTGCCGTCCTTAACTTCTGAAACGGCTGTCCGATCCCCTTTCTTAAAATATTTTCCCTTAACAAGTTTGTCTTTCTCATATTCTTCAAGCATCATCATGTTTCCGTTTTCATACCATGCGGTTAAAATTCCATTTTTAACATTCTCGCTCATTTCACGCTGGCTTTCTAGAACCCCGTTTGAAAACCAAGTTTTAGTAACGCCCTGGATTTTGCCGTCATGCCAATTGATTGAAAGATGCTTTACACCTTCTTTTCCAACTTCTTCAAAGGAATAATACTCAATCTCTTCCCCATGCTTTAGACCGTTTTTTATGCGGTAAGAGCTTGTCAAGATGCCATTTTTATCAAATTCTTTGATTTCGCCTTCCACGATGCCATTATTTATTTCATTAAGGCTAAGTAATCGATTTTCGTTGAAAATAGCCCGAACCCCTTTTCCATTTTTCACTCCCGCAATCTCTTTTTCATTTTTGTCGTAATACTTGCCTTCCATTAATCGGTCTAATTTATAAGTCTCTTGAGCAGCAAGTTTCCCATTAGGCCAATAACCGTAGAGAGGGCCTGTTTTTTTATCATCTTCATATTGGATTTTTTGAAAAAGTTTACCGTCAGGATGATAAATTTCTAAAGTGCCGTGGATTTTACCTTGGCTAAAGGGGACTTTTTTATGAATTTTTCCGTTTGTATGGTAGTAAAGAGATTCGTCTTCTAAAACGCCTTTAGTATAGCTGATTTCAGCAAGAAGACGCCCTTTATCGTCATAGGCGTCGGCAAGTCCATCAAAAAGCCATGTTTGGGCTGAAGACGGACCCAAATCAGCAAGGCCTCCTATCACATAAACCCTAAGCTTTAATTGCCCATTTTCATGCCACTCGTAGTAGGGTCCCATCGCGCTTTGATTTAAAGCTTCGATATACTGTTTAATCTGTCCATTCGCGTGATAGCTTGTAATAATGGATTTTTGCTCCCCTTTGCTATTTCTTGCAAAGACACGGGTCACTCTTTGATAAGATTGAGGCCTAAAAAAATCGACATCTTGGTATTGTTTTAGACGCTCTCCCGACTGGATAGTTTCTGAAACGCCGCTTCTATCAATGAAGTTAATGCTTGTTAAGGGAGGAAGTTTTTCCTTTTGCTTTTTGGCAGGCGCCCCAAAAAGGCTGCTCGCCCCTATCAAAACAAAACATGCAAAAAGTATTACAAAAGGTTTTAGTCTCATAAATATTCTCTTTTTAATAATTTCATATCTAAAACAAAGGTCTCATTGTTATCCGCATGTCTTTTTCGATCTATTTTAAAGTCCATAACAAGCAGTTGCGGCCTGTTGGCAAGCGGCTTGAATTCACCGATTGTTACCCCCTCGATTCTAGATAAAAGATTTTTCAAATCGGTAACGTTTAATTCAACAGGATGAGTTAAGGTTTCCATCGTTTCTTGATAAAAGGGAAATGATTGAACGACCCCTTCTGTAAAATTCAGACTGTTTTGAGACCCGGATAAAAGTTCGAGTCGCTTCTTGATGGCAGGGTCTCCGGGAAAATTTTTATGATTTACAATTTTTTGAAGCGCTTCGATTTCCGGATCTAAAAAAACCAACGTTTCAAGGTGTTTATCTATATAAAAGTGATCGGCTTCCCTAAAGGCATTCATGACGCTTATATTGATAGACTGTCTTTTGCCGTGCTCGGCCGTCATCTCTTTCACATGCTGAACTTTTTCTTTCATCATTTCCAGCTCTTCAAGCTGTCCATAAAGAAGCATGGCCACAAAACAAAGGGGTAAAAAACCAACGATTGTTAAATAAAGAAACCATCTCGATTGAGGAATTTTATTAAACATTTAAAAGCTCCTTAATGAGGGGTAAAAAGTTTTATCTTTCAAGAAAAAGGACGTGCGGTATCGGCCTCGGCTTGAACTCCATTTTATTTCAGCTTTCGGATCCACAAAATCATTTGGCTCAATCAAAGCGTCATGAAACTCTCTTGCGAGTTTTGGCGTCGCGCTTGTAAATTCAAGCTCTATTTTAACTTGATAATGATTTTGTTTTTTCTTCTCTTCAGGCCTTTTGACAAGCGTATAGCTTAAAGACTCAACTTCAATGCCTTTTTTTTCATTTTCGTCTTTTTCAAGCTTGATTTTAGGGTGAGTTGAAAGCCAGCCAAGGACATCGCTCACCCTTGGAGTATTCGGTAATAAGGCAATAGTGTCAGGCGCCTCTTTAATTTGTTTTTCCATTCTTTCGATCTCAAAAGCAATATCTTCTTTAGACATATCCTGAATGGGTATTATTTTCCGGTTCTCTTGCGAGTTTGATTTTTTTTCATAAGCTTTGATGGCGTAAGAGAGGGATTGGTTGAATGTGGATCTGGCCTCCTGGAAAGATTCCCTTAATTCGTTTTCCTTATAGTCTATATAGGAGGAACCGGCAAAATAAAGGCTTGAGGCTGCGGTAAGACATGCGCCTATATACAAAAGAGCCGGTTTTAATAGGCGTTTCCAGGATTTTGAATAGGCGAGATCCCCTTTTCTAAAATTAATAAGAGCCTTTGACTTTGGCAACCCCATAAGCCCAAGACCAATTGCAAGCGCACCTTTTAAAAGCAATTCTTTAGGGAACTCGTTACTAAGAGAGGCAACCTCTATTTCATCTTTTTTAATTTCATTTAAAAAAAACTGCTTAAGCGAGGGCAGGCTGACAATCTCACCGGTTATTAGAATTTTTACCGAATCATCCTCTTTAAGCTGTTTTGAGAGCTGGCTAATCCCTCTCTTGAGATTTAGTTTAATCTCATTTAGAACCCCTTTTGTTTCGTTGAAGCCCTCTTGAATGTCTTGGGAAAAATCGAAAGTTTCAAAGGACGGCAAAGAAGGGCTTGCTTCCTCGCTAAAATATTGCTTTAGTTGAGACAGTGATATTTCAAGGTACTGCGAGGCCAAAACTTTCCCCTCTTTTAAAAGGGTAGCAAGGCAATTCTCGTTATCCACATGTAAAATAAAATAAGCTCTATCCGTTTTAACGAAATGACCGCCAAATTCTGCAAGAGCGCTTGAATAGGAGGTCACAACTTCGGGGTCCAATCCGTAAGACTCCAGGTCTTTTAAATGGAGGCTTAAAGCGTCTTTTTTAACAGCAAATAATGTGATGACGCATCCCTTTTCTTCATGGCTTACAATCTGCCAGTCTAAAATAGATTGTTCGATCGGAAAAGGAAGTAAAGGCTCTGCTTGAAAAGACAAAGCTTCCTCAATGTCTTTCTCTTTTTTTAAAGGAAGAAAAAGGCTTCTGATTAAACAAGCTGAGGGGTCAATCGCGGTGATTAAAACCCTGCCTTCTACGCTTTTTTTCAATAGTTCTTTATATTCTCTGTCAAGCGGCTTTACATCTTCTATCACAGCTTGGAAAGTAGAGAGTTTTTCTAGGGATTTTGCCTTTTTTTTCCATGAAGCTTGAACCATTGTCACTTGGGTAGAATCAAAAGAAATCCCGATTGTTTTTTCAGCATCAATAGGCTCTTGCATGAACCGTCTTCCTTTTTAAAGAATTAAATAAACACTATAACATAAATTTAAATATCGGAAAACTTTATTAATTAGATACTTGAGGAGGGCAAAACTGTTTCCGTGATCCTATAAAATTGAATTCTAAAAGCTTATAAAAACACTGTTTTATCAAGCCAAATTTCCCTTTAGTGATATAAACTTGCCAAGACAGAGGTTTTCTAAGCCCTCTTCTTTTAAGTGGGACTTAATGGTTTCCATGATAAGTGTCACTTTCTAACGGTTTTTTGTCCCGGGAGAGCCTTTTTTCTTCTGTCTTAATGCCAGCTTATCAGCACTAGAGACGCCTGAATTTAAAATTAATTTTTTATTTCCTGAAGCGGTATTTTTTTTATCTCTCGCTTGATGAACTTTGGAAATAGTTTTGGGACTTTGAGTCAATTCCTCTAGTTTTAAATCTTTAAGTGATTGAAATAAAAAAAAAGAGGTAGCCAAAAGTCCTAACGAAGCAAAACTAAAAGCGGTGGTCTTAAGAGAGGTTTTCATTGATCGCATTTTTGATAGAAATGTTAAGAGGGTCGCTTGCTAAAAGCTGTTCAAATAAAATATTTTTTATTAATTGAAGTCAAGAACGCAAGAAAAAATTTTTAATTGAAAACTTTTCTTGCACCTCCTTAAGGAACAATGCTAAAAGAAGTTTACATCTGAAAATTTTGGTGTACGCTTTTATGATCTCAAATATCAAAGTTGAAAAAACTCCCAAGCCTTTCATCTATCGGAGGCTTCATTCTTTTATGGGGCTTATGCTCGTTCTCTTTCTTTTAGAGCATCTGATCACAAACTCGCAAACTGCCTACTTTATTGGAGATGATGGTAATGGGTTTATTAAATCAGTTAATTTTATCCACAGTTTACCCTACTTGCCTGTCCTGGAAATTCTTTTATTAGGGATACCTTTTGCGATCCACATTATTTGGGGTATAAAATACGCCTGGGAATCCAAGTCAAATAGTTATGAGAATACAGGGATTACACCCTATCTTCCCGATTATCCAAGAAATCATGCCTATACCTGGCAAAGAATCACCTCCTGGATTTTAATTGTGGCGGTTCTCCTTCATGTCTATCAAATGCGTTTTAGCGCCTATCCAGTAAAAGAAAAAATAAATGGTGAAGCCCTTTACCTTGTTCCTGTCACACTTGATGATGGGCTTTACACTCTTTCAAAGCGTATTAATGTGACACTTTATGATCGTAAACAAATCGAAGCCCTATCTTCGAAAATTTCAACTTTTAAAGAAAATCAAGAAGATTCAAAAGTGCAAAATGCCCTTGCCAAGCAGACAAAAGAAGAAGAAAACCAATTCCTTTCAGCCTTAAATAGGCCTTCTTTAAAAGAAAATGAGGGCATGGCTGTATCAAAAAATCCGGGGACAGCTTTTCTTTTGAACGTTCGAGAAGTTTTTAAGAGCCTGACCATGCGAATATTTTATACTTTATTTGTAATCTTTGCAGCTTTCCATGCTTGTAATGGCTTATTTACTTTTGCTATCTCTTGGGGGATTACTTTGTCTCAAAGATCGCAAAAATTAATGAGAACTTTCTCAAATGGCTTGATGGCGCTTCTTATTTTTTTAGGTTTATCTGCAATTTGGTTCTCAACATTAATTAATTTAAAACAGTAGCCCTTATGGTCAGAAATACAGAAAAAAAAGTTGTGGTTGTGGGAGGAGGTCTTGCCGGCCTTACAGCCACTATGAAACTTGCTGAAAAAGGATGCGAGGTCTTTTTAGTCTCCGTCACAAAAGTCAAACGATCCCATTCTGTTTGCGCTCAAGGCGGAATTAATGCCGCGATCAATGAAAAAGGGGAAAACGACTCTCCTATCATTCATGCTTATGACACCATAAAAGGAGGCGATTTTTTAGCAAATCAGCCGCCTGTCGTAGAAATGTGCTTTGCAGCCCCCTCAATCATTCACATGATGGATCGCTTTGGCTGCCCTTTTAATCGAACGCCTGAAGGAAATCTTGATTTCAGACGTTTCGGGGGTACCCTTTACAATAGAACCGCTTTTTGCGGGGCATCGACCGGCCAACAACTTCTTTATAGCTTAGATGAACAAGTAAGACGCTTTGAAGTCAAAGGGCTTGTCCATAAGTTTGAAAACCATGAATTTTTGCGCCTTGTTCTTGACGAAAATGGAATTACAAGAGGCGCTTGCATCATGGATCTTTTTAACTTAAATCTTTTTACCTTGAAAGCCGATGCCGTTGTGATCGCAACAGGGGGTCTTGGCCTTCTCTATAAAAAATCCACTAATTCCACATTTTGCACAGGGGCTGCGAACGGCAGGCTTTACCGTCAAGGAATGAAATACGCGAACGGTGAATTTATACAAATCCATCCGACCGCCATCCCCGGAATTGATAAAATGAGGTTGATGAGTGAGTCTGCAAGGGGTGAAGGCGGCCGTATTTGGGTTTATGGCGATAGCTCAAAAAAAATTAAAGCTCCTGACGGCAATGAAGTGCCTTGCGGTAAAACAAATGAACCTTGGTACTTTTTAGAAGAGCTTTATCCGGCTTACGGCAACTTGGTGCCTCGCGACATTGGTGCGAGAGAAATTCTAACTATCTGCGAAATGGGCCTTGGCGTTGATGGCAAGATGCAAGTTTACCTGGATGTCAGTCATTTATCTAAAGAAAAATTGGCAAAACTTGCGTCCATTTTAGAAACATATGAGAAGTTTACAGGGGATGACCCTTCTAAAATTCCAATGAGAATCTTTCCGGCCGTTCATTATACGATGGGCGGCGCTTGGGTCGATTGGCCGGCAGCAAATGACCTTGACCGCTACACACGCTTTCGTCAAATGACGAATATCCCCGGCTGTTTTAATGTCGGAGAATCCGATTACCAATATCATGGCGCCAATAGGCTGGGAGCCAATTCTCTGCTTTCTTGTATTTTTGGCGGCTTAATCACGGGCGTTGAAGTAGTTCGCTATATTGAGAGCTTAAATACGAGGGCGAGCGAAATCAGCCAACACTCTTATGAGAAGGCGATTGCAGAGGAAGAATCCTTTAAAAAAGATCTACTTTCAAGAAGCGGTAACGAAAATGTCCATAAGCTGCATGACGAGCTTGCGGATTGGCTCGTCAGATATGTCACGGTTAAAAGAAACAACAAGGATTTAGCCCTTACCTTAAATAAAATAAAAGAATTGAAAGAGCGATTTAAAAATATTTCACTAGATGACAGAGGTCAATTTGTCAATCAAACGTATGTTTTTGCCAACCAATTCGAATACATGCTTGACCTTGCGGAAATTATAACAAAAGGAGCCCTTCTTCGAGATGAATCAAGAGGAGCCCACTATAAATCCGATTTTCCGAAAAGAGATGATGAACATTGGCTAAAAACAACTATTGCCTCGTATAACCTTGAAGATAATGGCCCCGTTATCAGCTACGAACCCGTCGATTTAAGACATATCAAAGAACTTGTTAAACGAGACTACACGAAAGCTGCAAAGCATGAGGCCCATTTAGAAAATTTACCAGAAAAAATTCAGTTCCCGGTTTAAGTTATGGAAGATAAAAAATATATTTTAAAGATCTATCGGGGTGTTCCTGGAAATCAATATTTTGAAGAATTTGAGCTTACTCTAGAAGATCCTTCGACCAACATCATCTCCGCTCTTATGCAGATTCAGATGAATCCCTATAATATCAAAGGGGAAAAATCAACGCCTATAGCTTGGGAGCAAGGGTGTTTAGAAGAGGTTTGCGGCTCATGCTCCATGCTTATTAATGGCAAACCAAGACAAGCTTGCTCAGCTATCATAAAAAACATTCTTAAGACAAGCGATTCAAACGTTATTTACCTTGCCCCCTTTACTAAATTTCCTCTTGTCAAAGATCTCATCGTCGATCGATCGGTCATGTTTGAAAACTTAAAAAAAGTAAGGGGCTGGATTGAGACGGATGGCGCTTTTGAAAGAGGGCCGGGACCAAAAATTTCCCAAACAAAACAAGAAGCCCTTTACCATTTTTCAACTTGCATGACTTGCGGATGCTGCGTTGAAGCTTGTCCTCAAAGCAATAATCGTAATAAATTTATTGGCCCTCAAATTATCGCTCAGGTTAAACTGTTTAACTTACACCCCATAGGCAAAAATGATAAGGACTATCGTTTGCATGTCATGCAAGAAGAAGGCGGCATCGCCGATTGCGGAAACGCTCAAAATTGTGTTAGGGTTTGTCCCAAAAAAATACAATTAACAGATGCCATAGCCGAGATGGGGCGAGAGGTTAATTTAAAATGGTTCCGGGATCTTTTCAGTTTTAGGGAAAGGGCGGATTAACTTAAGCAGGGTAGATATGTCAACAGCGGTTTCTTTTCATTCGCAATTTTTAGGAAATAACCCTTTTTATCAAGAAGCAGACTACGAATCCAAACTAAAAGCAGATTTTAACGTAGAAAAAGCTCTCCCCATTGCTTTCCAAGAATCCCTAATACATAAAATCGGAAGAATTGCGTTTTATATTTTCTCTATCATTGTATTTCCAATCGGCATTTTTAATTTTATCCATTGGGTAGGAGGAAAATTCATTGTCCGCTCTTCTAGCCCAACAAAAATGGGGTGTTCAGCAGACCACGCTTATCAATTAAGAAAGCGTTTTGATCCGAAAGAAAAATGGAAAGTTAAGCGCTTTAGCCTTCCAATAGATGAAGCAGGGACTAAAATTGATGTCTCGATTGTTGGAAGAATAGAAACTCTTGCTAATAAAAGATGGTTGATTAACTGCGATGGCAATCAATCTTTTTATGAAAACACGCTTCAACAATTCAATAAAGATAATATATCTAGAAAAGACTTTAAGAGGCTTTTAAAGTTAACAGACTCTAATGCCATTCTCTTTAACTATCCCGATGTTGGCGCAAGCGAAGGGTCTGGAAGAAAAGATCTTGAAAAGGCCTACAAAACCATCCTCAATTTTGTCGAAAGTGATAAAGGCTTGGATGCTGAGGAGGTCATTTCTTTTCACACCTCTCTTGGCGGCGGGGTAAAAGCTGCGATCGTTGAGGAACATGAATTTAAACCTTCAAAAAAATATGTCTATGTTGAAAATCAAGTGTTTGACACTTTAAGCAATGCTATCGGAGACCATGTTTCAAGACTTCTCCAACCTATTTCACATCTTTTCTTTTGGGATATGGACGCTGTCAAGGGGTCTAAATCTTTAAAAGTGCCGGAAATTATTTTACAAAGAGGCGATGTTTCTCAATATACCGAGATTCACGATTCCGAGAAAATTCTAGGGGACGGCTTGGTTTCTAAAACAAACAACCTTGCTAAAAGGCTTTTGGATGATCCAACCGTTGATCGCACCAAAAAGAAGTTTATTGCAACGAATGAAGATCATGGAAAAGAGCTTAAAGAACCCGAGTTTCTAGCTAAGCAAATCCTATCGTTTTTATAATGTTGTTCTTTGAGAAAAACCCATTTTTAAAACAGATTTTTATTTATAATAGCTTAAAAACTCTTATTTTAAGCCTATTTATAATTTGGGGATCGGTAGGCCTTGGACCTGATGAAGCCCAATATTTTGCATGGAGCCAGCATCTTGATATCGGCTATTATAGTAAACCTCCTGCTATTAGCTGGATCATTTTTCTTGGAACTTCTCTTTTTGGCAAAACTGAATTCGGTGTAAGATTTCCCTCTCTGCTTTTAGGCTTTTGCCTTCCTTTTATTGTGTTTCGCCTATCAAATAGAGCCGGCTTTGAAGACAAGGTTTCTTATCTTGCAAGCCTGATCATGATGCTTACTCCTTTTGGAATTGCCGCATCTTTTCTTGCTATCACCGATGTCGGCATGATTTTCTTTTTTACCTTAGCTCTTATTCCACTAATCGAGGCTCTACATAAGAATGAAACGCCAAACTATCTAAAAATTGGATTTTTGATAGCTCTTGGAGCTCAATTTAAATGGACTATCTACTTTTTTTGGCCGATAGCTCTCTTACTTCTTTTTAGTCATCCTAACTTTAGACATAATTTTCTAAAGGGATTTTGCCTTTCCTTAGTTGGTTTGATCCCAAGTTTCACGTGGAACTTTATACACAATTTTCCAACTTTAAAACATGTCGGTCAGCAAGTGATCAACTTTAACGATGGGGAAAAGGTTCTTTATTACAAAGGGAATGCCCTGGAATTTATAGGCTCGCAAGCGGCTTTATTTTCTCCCGTCTTTTTTGGTTTATTACTCCTCGCCATGTTTTCTTACTTTCGAAAAAAAGAGAATCTTCCGGAAGAAAAAAAATTCTTTTTGATTATAACGATTCTTTTTTATGGCGGCTTCTTATTAGCCTCTTTTTTTAAGAAAATTCAAGGGAATTGGATTGATATTGTCTATCCTATAGCTGTAATTTCTATCGCTTTGTTAATTCAGGAAAGAAGGAGTTATAAACTTTTTAAGGTAGGCCTTCTTTCATCAATTTCCTTAACGGCTCTTGTTTTTGCGATCCCTACCCTCCAGGAAAATAACACTTTAAACCTCCCTTTTTCTGTGAATGTTTTTCGTCAAAATGTAGGATTAAAAAATTTAAAAACCGCCTTAACGGAATCAGGCTATAAGCCGCAAGACCACTTTTTAGTCTCACATAAGTATCAAACCTCCAGTCAATTGCATTTTTATGCGCCGGAACAAAAACGGCCCTATTTCTTAAATCTCGATAACTTACGCTATAATCAGTTTTCCTTTTGGCCAAGCTTGAAAGAAGAGCAGCTTCATAAAAATGGATTTTTTATTTTAATAGAAAATGAGAAAGCCGCCCCTCAAGTTATGAACGAAATTTCCACAAAAAAAGAACAACTCCTTCCCTTTTTTAAATCGGTCATTTATCAGGGCTGCAAAACTCTATTTTCTTGCGAGGGAAAAGATGTTAAGCGCATGCATCTTTTCTTTCTGGAAGACTATACAGGAAAAGAGCCCAAAGATGCGGATAAATACTAGAAATTTAAATCCTAAATAGTGTATAACTATCTAGTAGTGAGTTATTAAAGGGGCTTGACCTCCTTTTTCCACTGCTGCTTGTGGTAGTTTGAAATCATTGATGCTATTCAACATATTTTTATATTTTAGGGGACCACAACGCTAAAAACCTTGGTGTCTTAAGTTTTACTTAAATAACCAAGCTTTTGGGAAGCGGACCCACTTTAGCACAACAGTTGATGTGCAGATTTCAGTCGCCCTTGCAGCAGTGATTTTTTTTTAAGTTATAATCGTTTTATGAATCAAACCATAGACTCCCAAACTTCTTTTCAAGTCAACTATTGGCAGTATGACCCAAAATCTGGTTTCCTAACTAGAATTAAAGGACAGCCTTTAGAAGAGCGCATCCAATCTTACACCTTAACTGTCTTTTTAGGATCAGGCATGTCAGGGGATGTTTACAGATGTACCCCCAATAGCTCTAGAGATAAAGCCATAAAATTTAGTATGGAAGGCGAATCTATTAAAAAAGAGTTTGAGATTTCCCTATTATGGCCTAAAGACTCCATAGGCCTATTAATTCAACCAAAAGCCTATTTCTCCAATAGATTGCGTGATTTTTTTATAATGCATCTATACGATGGAAACTTGCGAGACATTCTTGAATCGCTTGATCTCAAAAATAGAGTGGAAGTTCTTTGTCAAATAAGCCAGGGTCTTGTCACCTTGCATGAGTTAAACATTTCCCATGAAGACATACACATTCAAAACATTTTTTATGACAAAAGAAAGAACCGATACGATCTAGCCGATTTTGGCTTATCAAAAAGAAAAGAAACGTTTAATAACTTTAGCTTGGAAAATGATCTAATGTTCTTCTACCAAGTAGTGGAATCCATTCTCATCGGATGCGAGCCCCCTGGAATGAGTTTATTAGAACCCTATAAAAAGCGAATTAATCATCTGCATGATATTCAAAAAATCGGTTTTGAAGAAGAACCGGCCCGCCTTCTTTTAGAACTCATCGAGGGCGAAGACCTCACAGCCAGGCATTATTTAGAAGCCTTCTCAAAAATTAAAAATCTCATGAAATAAAAAAGCCCAGACACAAGTTGATTTGAATCAAACAAGAGCTGGACTTGAATTTTTTTCCTAATAGTAGTAGACGACGGGATGATATATTACCCCGTATGAGGCGGATGTGGCTAAGGAAACGCCAAGAAGCCCAATACAACCAAGAAGGGTGACTCCAATAGAGCCGAGGCCTGCACCTGTTAAAACAACAGCTGAAAAAGCCGCAATAACTGCTGCCGCCCCAAAAGAAATCGATCCAAGACAGGCTAATGCCACTGTTGCAACTAACATGGTTAATGCCGATGCGGCAGCTATGATTCTCATAGGAACCGGCATCATGTTGGGTCTGAATAGATCGCCCACAGTTTCAGAAAACGAAGCCATATTATTACCTTTATTTTATTTGTAAATGATTGAAATTACTATTTTTAGAATTTGATAACCTGCGAGTTCAGACTATAGGATATTTCATTTATTGCTGTCAATATGGCTTAAAAATGTATTTAAAAAATTTTTAATATTCAATAAGTTCAACCGATTTTCTATGCGGTCTTTCAAGGGATCTTAAAACTTCTTCTTGCTCCATGTTTTTTAAAATAAAATGGCTCTCCAATTGGGTTTGAATTCTGTCAAAAAAGAAATCCTTGGAAGGCAAATGATCTTCAAGTTTGCAAAGAAAAGCTTCATGGCTTCTAGCTTCTCTATAATTTGGAATTTTTGGAGGCATTTTTAAAAGGCTCATTCGGCTTTTATCGTAAGACCAAAGAAAAGAAGTGTGGTGCAAGAACCTAGACTTCCTGATATATTGCGCATTGCCCCCCATTTTCTTCACCCCCAATACATAATCATTTTCCAGAAGAGAGAACTCCGGATGATCAAATACTTTTTGATAAAAAGAGCTCGTCCATTGATGAATGCTTTCTTGCGTGATTTTAAGAGCTTCTTTTTTTTGAATGATAAAGCTTACAAAAAGAGTGTCTTCATCGACAACGACAGTTCCACCGCCTGTAAATCTCTTAATAAGCGGCATCTTCCATTCTTTAAGCCTTTCTAAAAATATAAGGCTTTCTGCTTTGCCTGAAATTCCCATCACGATGGCAGGCGGCGTTCCCTGATTCAAAACACAAAAATTGCGCTCATCAGCCTTTAAAAGGGATTCTTCTATTTGAAGCTGTGTCAAAATAGGGACATTTTTTAAATGAAGTAAATGAATCTCTTCCATAAGCTGCTTTAGTTATGTTTTAAAGGAAACATTAACAAAAAAAGAGAGGGATGTAAAGCGGCTTTACAAATTAAATCTTGGATCTTTTTGAAAGAGCTATGATTAATACCGTAATGTCAGCAGGAGAAACCCCGGAAATTCTTGAAGCTTGAGCTAAAGTTTCAGGAGAAACTCTGGATAGCTTTTCTTTAGCTTCATTTCTTAAACCTGTGACAGATTTAAAATCAAACCCTTTAGGGATGCGGATGGATTCAATGTGGGAGTGTTTGGCAATCTCGCTATTTTGCCGATCGATGTAGCCCGCATATTTAAGATTGAGCTCGATTTGCAAATTGGTGTCTTCGCCGTAATCGGTAACATCTTCCGGGTATTTAGCTAAAAGATCGCTGTAGGTAATTTCAGGACGGCAAAGAATTTGAGCGAGCGTTACCCCTTTCCCGTCAATTGTTTTATAAATCTTTGAAAGCTTGAAGGACTCTTCTTCGATGGCCTTTTTCTTATTTAAAAGACGCCTATGCTGGTTATCGTCAATAAGGCCTAATTTATAGCCATATTCCCTTAACCTAAGGTCTGCGTTGTCCTGTCTTAAAAGAAGACGGTGCTCGGCCCGGCTTGTGAACATGCGATAAGGTTCTGTCAACCCTTTGGTACAAAGATCGTCTATCATAACGCCGATATAGGCTTCGGATCGTTTAAAGACTAAAGGGTCTATCCCTTTTAATTTTGAAGCAGCATTGATGCCGGCCATAATCCCTTGTCCGGCAGCTTCTTCATAACCCGTCGTGCCGTTGATTTGACCTGCGAAAAACAGCCCTTCGATCTTTTTAGACTCAAGGCTCGGGGTCATTTGCCCGCTTTCGACATAATCGTATTCAATAGCGTAAGCCGGCCTCATTATTTCAGCATTTCTAAGGGCCGGTATGCTTCTTATAAAGTCTAACTGCACATCAAGGGGCATAGAAGAGGATACGCCATTGACATAGATCTCATCTGTTGTCAGCCCTTCAGGCTCTAAGAAAAGTTGATGCCTTTCTTTATCTGCAAAGCGGACCATTTTATCTTCAATGGAAGGACAATACCTTGGTCCAACCGATTGAATTCGTCCGGAGTACATAGCCGAGCGATGCAAATTATTTAGGATGATCTCTTTGGTTTCTTTGGTCGTATAAGTGATGTAACAGCTAATTTGAGCGGGCCTTTTTACCTCTTCCTCATCAAAAGAAAAGCGGATGTTCTCTTCTCCCGGCTGCTCTTCAGTCAGGCTGAAGTCAATGGATCTACGATGGATTCTAGGTGGTGTTCCTGTCTTTAATCGACCCAGTTTGATTCCGAATGCCTCTAAACTTGCAGATAATCCAACCGCCGGTTGATCTCCCGCTCTTCCGCCGCTATGCTGCTTTTCACCTATGTGTAAAAGACCTCGCATAAAGGTGCCGGAAGAAATAATCAGAGTTTTAGTGTGGTAGTGGATGCCTTCTTTTGTGATAACCCCGGCGATCACTCCGTTTGGAGCAAGAATTTCTTCGATAGTCCCTTGTTTGATTTCAAGGTTTGGGGTTTTTTCAAGACGAAATTTCGCTTCTTGAGCGTAAAGAAACTTGTCCGCTTGAGCTCTTGGCGCCCAAACAGCTGGACCTTTTGTAGCATTGAGCATGCGGAATTGGATACCTGTGGCATCAATCAGCTTTCCCATTAATCCGCCAAGGGCATCGATTTCTCGGACCATATGTCCTTTACCGATTCCCCCGACAGCCGGGTTGCAACTCATTTTACCGATGGTATCTAAGTTCATTGTTAGAAGAAGAGTCTTTGCCCCCATTTTAGCGGAAGCAAAGGCGGCTTCGCAACCTGCGTGGCCGCCTCCCATAACAATTACATCATATTTATCTGGGTATTCCCACATAATAATGCTTTTTCAGTCCTATCCTTGACTTACTTTCTAATTAACTATTTAGTTTTGTGTCTGTCGCGACGGCTGCGCTTTTTTCGCTTATGCTTAGCGATTTTAAAGCGACGCTTCTTTTTTACAGAAGACATACGTTCTCCCTAAATTTTTCTATCAAGCTTGTTACTAAAGGTAAGTATTAACTTGAATTTGGAAATGGTTCGGCAAAGGTGAAATTTTATGTGATAATTAGAATAAAGTAAAGACCCAAGCAAAAAATTAGATAAATATCTAAAAATGATTACGAGAGGGAAGAAAACAGAAATCTTATTTCAAATATTTATTACTATTTTTTTTTTTGGAATCTTGGGGTGCCACTTTTGTCTTCATCAAGACCGAGATAAATCTTAGCGCTGTTCAGCGAAAGATCTATCTTTTTCTCTTTCGGCCTCTCTTTCCATCGAAAACAATCGGTAGTGTAACTTGCGGCTTTAACTCTTAAGTCCACCTAAACTCGTCTAAAGACCTAATTTGGAGAAAAGTGCGAGAAGGCCTCATCTCTTTCCGGGTCATTCACCTGAAAGTTTGATGGTTTTAGGGGTGAATAATTGGCAAATTGAGCGAATTCCTTTCTATAAGTTAGGGGAATGGTTCCGACTGGGCCGTGTCTATTTTTACCAATAATCAACTCGGCTTGTCCCGGTTTATCATTGGGATCGTAATACTCCCTTCTAAGAAGGAACATCACGATATCGGCATCCTGCTCAATGGATCCGCTCTCACGAAGATCGCTCATCATAGGTCGATGGCCGGCTCTCTCTTCCACCTTTCTAGAAAGCTGGGACAGGCAAAGAATCGGGATATCAAGCTCCCTAGCTAGGTTTTTAAGCATTCTTGAAATTTCAGAAATTTCAATTTGCCTATTTTCCATAGCTCTCGCTGACCCTGAAATTAGCTGAAGATAATCTATGACAAGAAACCCGATGTTATGGGTTTCTTTCATTCGTCTTGCCCGGGATCTAAGATCGGTCACTTTAAGACCCGGCTGATCGTCAATCACCATAACATGTTTTTCAAGCTCACCCACTGTGACAAGAACTCTTTGATACTCGATCCCATTTAAGGAACCCGTTTTAATTTTTTCGGATTCCACTTGAGCCCTTGAGCAAACAATTCTATGAACAAGCTGCTCAGCGCTCATCTCTAACGAGAAAATGCCAACCGGGGTATTACTTAAAACTGAAATATTTTCAGCTATATTGATAGCAAGAGCCGTTTTACCCATAGCCGGCCTTGCCGCAAGGATCATTAAGTTGGAATTATTGAAGCCGTTTAAAAGCTTATCGACATCTGCTAAGTGCGTTCGAATCCCTGTAATTCCGGCTTGCTCCGGGCCATGAAGCTGATACCTTTCTTGCTTTTCTTCTAATTCCTTTAAAAAGGATTTGGCTGATTCAGACCTTACACCGGCTAAAATATCTGCGAGTAACTTACCTGTTTTTTGATTCGCCGACTGACCGATCTGAAAAAATAAACCTTGCGCTTCATCAAGGGTTGATGAGACATCTTCAGGTTCTTGTAAAGCTTTTTTTTCAATTTCTTGCGACGCTTGTATCATCCGCCTTAAGATGGCTTTATCTTTAACAAGCCTGACATACTCTTCAATGTGTGCGGAAGTTCCGGCATACTGTGCTAGGGCTGTTAAAAAACCGACGCCGCCAATAGACTCAAGCTTTGATTGCCTTTTTAATTCTTCGGAAATTAGGTGGACATCAGCCGGTTTATCCATTCGGTAAGCCGATTTTAACGTTTGGAAAATCAGCTTATGTTCAACATAGTAAAAATCACTTTCATCGAGAGAGTCGGAGGAGATGTTCAGGGCGTTAACGCTTGTCAGCATGCACCCAAGCACCATCATTTCTGAATCTTTTGAATTTGGCGGGATTCTAACCTTTACATTTTCCGACACCTTTTCTCTCCCTTTTATCTAGAAAACAGCCCATCATAGCCAATTTACTAAAATCATTAAAGTGATTAAACCATTACTAAAGTTAAGACAAAGTGAAACACGTTGTGTATAAAGTAATGCAAGACAAAAAAGAATAAAATATTCTATAATCTATTTTTTTAAACTTTTTATTTAGCCCCCAATACAATATATGTTTGCTGTTGTTCAAGTGGTACAACTTTTATTTCGCTTCTATATGATCATGATTTTTGCTCGAATCATCAGCTCTTGGATACCCGAGCTCTATGAAAGCAAATTGATGCAATTTGTGGCTTTTTATGTAGACCCTTATCTAAACTTTTTTAAACGTTTTATTCCTCCTCTTGGAATGATAGACTTAAGCCCCATAGCTGCTCTATTTTGTCTTAGTTTCATCGAGGGAATATTCACAAACGCTCTTCTTTATTTTGCATGAATTATTCTCATTTCACAAAACCCATAAAAATCGGCAAAGCCACTCTCCCTAACCGAATTTTTTATTCCCCTTTAGCGGGATGCTCTGATTTTCCTTTTAGAAAAATGTCCGCTAAGTATAAGCCGGGCCTGCAGTACTGCGAGATGGTCAAAATGGATGCTCTTGTCAGAAATGATGAGAACACTTTCCGTATCCTTGACTACGATCAAAGCATGAGGCCGATAGGCGCGCAGCTTTGCGGAAGCAAACCTGAGTATGCCGCGGAGTCGGCAAGGCGGATTGAAGATTTAGGTTTTGATGTTATTGACCTGAATTGCGGCTGTCCTGTTGATAAAGTCACTAAAGACGGCAGCGGCTCGGGCTTATTGAAGAATCCGGAAAAAATCGGGGCAATCATTCGGAAAATGGTCGAAGCGGTAAGCATCCCTGTAACTATAAAAATACGCGCAGGCTGGGATGACGACTCTATCGTTGTCGAAGAAATCACTAAAATTGCAGAGGAAGCTGGCGCTTATGCGATAGCTGTCCACGCAAGGACAAGAGAGCAAGGCTATCATGGACCTGCCAGATGGGACTTTATTACAAGGGCTGTTAAAGCAAGAAATAATATTTTAGTGATTGGCAATGGAGATCTTTTTTCTCCGGAAGCGGCTTCCGATATGATCCAAGCCACCGGCTGCGATGCTCTTTTAGTTTCAAGAGGCATCATGGGCAATCCCTGGATTGCAGAAGACATCTTCCATTATTTTAATGGCGAATCTCCGAAAAAACGAACTTTCCTCGATCGAAAAGAAGCTCTTTTAGAACACTTGGATTTTGCAGCTAATTACTATGAATCTAAAAAAGCTGCTATTGAAATGCGTAAAGTCGGCTGCTGGTACATCAAAGATGCCGGGGGCGCAAGAGCCTTTCGCGGGCTTGTTACTAAGGCTGAAAGCGTTGAAGAAATGCGAAAACTTATAGAAGAACACCCATTTACTGCAGAATAAGAATGGCCGAGCTTTTTGAAATGCATGTTATAGCAAAAGGAAAAGTGCAAGGCGTCTTTTTTAGAGCCACCACTAAAAAACACGCCGATCAGTTGGGCCTTTTTGGCTCTGTTAAAAATCTTTCAGATGGCTCTGTTGAAATTATAGCTCAAGGGCCCAAAGAAAAGTTAGAAGAACTTCTTCGACTTTTAAAAGTGGATGCCCACCCGGCTAGCGTCTACGAATTTGACCTTCATTATCGACCCATTCATCAAAAAAAAGAATCTTTCCTAATTTTACGTTAGCTTCTCATTCCTTGGACTTTAACCTGATGGCTCAAAAATAGAGCCGCTCGCCTTAAGATAGTTGGTTCATCTACAGGATGAGAGTCTATCGAATTTGAAAAGCATCACAGGTTTCATTTATTTTTCATCTTCCCATTCAAATATTTCATTAAAAAAAAGAAAATTTGATAAAGTGCATAAATTGTAACCTTTCGGGTTTGTAAAGGAGAAGGCTTGTGCAGGAAGAAGATGATTCCCTTCTTGGCTATCAGGATATATATAAAACGGTTATTCCGGACCTTGACTATTACTTAAGGCAAATCGATTGCCGGGATGGGTGTCCCGTTAATACGGATCCTCGCGGTTACATGATGGCTCTTCATAGAGGCGATTACCTTGAGGGTTATAAAATAGCTAGGGGGCCAAATCCTTTTGCTTCTATTTGCGGGGTGATTTGCGGGGCTCCCTGCGAGCTTACCTGCCGTCGCGATCGCGTCGACAAAACTTTGACTATTAGAGCTCAAAAGAGATTTTTATCCGAATGGTATGGCTTAAGTCTTGAAGCTCACATAAAATCTTTAGAAATGAGCTACGCAAGAGGCTCTACTAAACCTAAGCCTAATGGCCTTAAGGTCGCATGCCTTGGAGCGGGTGTCGCTTCCTTGACCTGCGCTCACGACCTTTTAAGGCTTGGCTATCAAGTCGACGTCTATGAAATGATGCGGATGCCTGGAGGGATGCTTACCTATGGCGTACCGAATTATCGTTTGAAAAACGAGGTAGCCATCAATGAATGCGGCGCAATTGAATATTTGGGCGCTAAAATTCACTACAACATGAAAGTGGGTCGGGACATCACACTTGATGAACTAGAAGAAAAATATAATGCCATTTTTATTGGCATCGGCCTTTGGAAGTCAAGAGAGCTTCCCATTCCCGGCGCAGATCAACCCGATATCATTAGAGGCATTGAATATTTAAGGGTTCGCTGCGCTGAAGAAAAATGGAAAATTGGAGAGAACATCATTGTTATTGGCGGCGGAAACGTAGCTTACGATGTGGCTAGAACCTCTGTTAGAAATGGCGCTAAAAGCGTGACTATGGTTTGTCTTGAGACAAGGGATGAGCAAACAGCCGATGAATTTGAAATTGAAGACGGCTTTGAAGAAGGGGTTAAAACGCTTAATCGAGTAGCTCCAAAAGAAGTTGTCAGAGACAGCGATGGAAAAGTTATCGGTTTAAAAATGAACCGCATTTCTCAACTTTTTGATTATTTAGGTAAATTTTCCCCAATTCCCGTTCCCGATTCTGATTTTATCATCCCATGCGACACCATAGCCCTTGCGATTGGACAATCGATCGACACTTCATTTTTAAACGGATGGAAGAAAAAAAATGAGCTTATCATCGATCGCGGCATCATAAAAACAGAAAGAGGTACAGGTAGAACGAGCGTTAAAAATGTTTATGCCGGAGGCGATGCAGCTTTTGGGCCGGCTCTTTTTATTACCGGGATTAGACATGGCCAAGAGTCTGCTAGAGCAATCGACACAGACCTAAGAAATACTTCTCCCTATCAAGAATTTGTAGGGGAATTCACAGAACTTTCTCCTTTTAGAGACAAAACCTATCTTAAAACAAGATGGGCGTTGCCGACTTATCAACCGCCAAAACTTCGCATACACAACGAAAATATGGTAGAAAATAATTACACGGAGGAAGAAGCCCATCTCCAATCCAACCGATGTCTACAGTGCCATGTCAATCCGGTTTTTGATGGGACCCTTTGCATTAAATGCAATGGCTGTGTCGATGTTTGCCCTTGCAACTGCTTAAAACAGGTCCCTTTAAGCAAGCTTGTCTTGGATGAGGGAGACGGGAGTTTGAGACGGGCTGTCAATAACTTCTATGGCGTCGAATCAGAACAATTGTCCAATGAAGAATTGGCGAACATGGGAACTGCCATGCTAAAAGATGAAGATCTTTGCATAAGATGCGGGCTATGCGCAGAAAAATGCCCAACCCAAGCGGTGACTATGGACGCAATGAATTATTCCTTTAGGTGGCTCGGTTAAAAAATGTTTAGTTATGTTATCAGTTCTTTAGCTCTTGGCTTAATGAGTTTTATTGTATATATATTTTTTCTTAAAAAAGGCCAGTTTGATGAGTCTGAAGAGGTGAAGTATCAAATGTTAAGAGACACAGATGATTTTATCAATAAAGATGAAAACTAGAATTTAGTAAGTATCGAAAGAGAGCTTAAGCTATGCCCAAATACCGCAATTCTCTAAATGTCGATGAAGACGACAAAGACCCAAAAATCACAAGAAAAACCTTCCTTGCTTTAATGGGGGTCGGGGCCTGTCTTGCAGGAGCTGGGGGTATTTTTGGAGCTACGATGCTAGGCTTTTTATACCCGAACGCCATGAAAGTGCCGCCTTCTGTTTTTTCAATTGGAAGACCTGAAGAAGTGTTAGCTCAGGACGGTAAAGTCTTCAATTCAAAGTACAAAGTTTTTATAGAGAGTCAAGGTGGAAAAGTGCGTGTCCAAACAGCTGTCTGCACTCACCTTGGCTGCACTGTCAATGCTGTAGAAACAGGTTATGCTTGCCCATGCCACGGTTCAACTTATGATCGGTACGGAAGAAATACAGGCGGCCCGGCGCCAAGCCCCTTGGTCTTTTTTTTAGTTTATCAAGGAGCTTCCGGAGATATTTTAGTCGATAAATCCAAAACGTCATTAGATTGGCAATCTGCTTGGTTTAAGCCTGTAAACACCTAAGGAAAGGAAGAAATAAAAATGGCTGTATTCGAAGGCAAAAAAAGAGAAACTTGGCCTGAATATATTGCGAACTTACCTCAATTAATTTTAAGATCCATTTTTCGACACGGCTATCCCAATAACGATGTCGATAGATCAGAGGTGGTATTCAAAAACTTTTTTTTGCATTTCCATCCTGTTAAATGCCATAAAAACTCACTTGACCCTTTCTACACTTTAGGCCTTGGCAGCATTACAACAAGCTTGTTTTTGATTCTTGTTGCGACAGGCGTTATTCTGATGTTTTACTATATTCCCTCTGAAGATCGGGCTTATGACATAATGAAGGACTGGCAGGACACCACCCCATTTGCTATGATGTTTAGAAATATGCATAGATGGGGCGCGCATCTTATGGTGCTTTTTGTCTTTCTTCATATGTCCCGTGTTTTTTACACCGCATCCTATAAAGGAGAAAGACGTTTCAATTGGGTTATAGGCGTTATTCTAATGGTGCTAACCCTATTGCTCTCTTTTACAGGATACCTTCTTCCCTGGGATCAATTAGCTTTTTGGGCGGTCACCGTGGGAAGCAACATTGCAGGATATGTGCCTAACCTTCCCGGTTTTGAGTATAATGTCAATCGGGTCATGCTTTTAGCCTCTACTGAAGTTGGCCAAGACGCCCTCATTAGATTCTACGTCCTGCATGTAGCGCTTTTACCTTTAGTAACGGGAACATTAATAGGCCTTCATTTTTGGAGAATCAGAAAAGATGGAGGGTTATCGAGGCCCAAAGATAAATTTAGACCAGACCCCTATAGAGTAATTCAAAGATCGGACACTAAAGAATCTTTTGCGCCGGGTGTTAAAAGAACTTACGGTTTAATGGAACTTGTCAGAGGCACTTGCCCGACTGTAGATAAAGGCCCTTACAACTTTGTTTTTACCTGGCCCCATCTTTTAAGAGCTGAGCTTGTGGCGTTTCTTCTAACAACTGTCGTTGTCCTTGGCCTTTCTTTTATAAATGCACCCTTAGAAGAGCCTGCTAATCCAAGCAACCCTCCAAACCCCTCAAAAGCGCCTTGGTATTTTTTAGGTTTGCAAGAAATGGTTGCTTACAACGCATTTTGGGGTGGCGTGGCTATACCCGGACTCATTGTTGTCGGGCTTATGGCTATTCCTTATCTTGATAGAAATCCTTACGGTCAAGGCTATTGGTTCCATAAAAGCCGGTATTTAGCCATTTTTCTATACACCGCTTTCATGACCTTTCAAGCGATTCTTATCATTATAGGGACTTATTTTAGAGGCGCCAACTGGGGTTGGGTCTGGCCGTGGACTGAAAACTTTGCAAGGCATTAAGGAGTTAAACTCATATGTCAAGAAATAGAGGGAATCTCTACCAATGGTTCTTAATCGTATTAGGTCTTTTGACTACAGCTCTTTTTGGTGTTTTTTTATATCGCGAGATCTTTCCCGAATATAAAATTTATCAAAACGATTACGTGGCCTTAGAGGAGTTTCGCTCCACCTATTCAGGACAGCCGGTCCCGGCTTTTAAAGAAGGGGTTAAACAAATTGTGATTGAAAGAGCGGATAAAGGCCCGCCTTTAATAGATCGATGCACGTCATGCCACGTGGCCCTTCAATTTGAGCACTTTTCAAAAACTAAAATTGAAAAGGATATCAATGGCAATATTGTACTTGATCCTGACGGCATACCGGTCAAAGTTCCCAATGAAAATTATGTTTTTGCAAAACTTGATCAGAAAATTAACGAGCTGAAAGATCCGGCCGTCTTACAAAACCTCGAAAAAGAAGGGAATAATTCCGAGGTAAAAAAACGCTTAAACGAAGCTCAGGCTCTTGAGAGTTTAAAAACTGCAAAAGTAGATGGTAAGACCTATCAGATAGATAAGGTTTTGTCGATGCACCCTTTGATTGGACGGGAAGTTAGGCCTTTTGAATTTCACCCCATTGAAGAATATGGCTGCACCTCGTGCCATAATGGCAATGGCCGCGGGTTAACGACAGAAAAAGCTCATGGCCCTGTATTCGATGGACAATACGACCCCTCCCATAGCGGAATGAAGCCGCGTTTCCTAGAGTCAGATTTAGCCAATGACCCAAAATTCGCAACCGTCTTTAATGATCGCCCGGATGATAGTTTGCTTTTTATGACCACCCCTCTTTATGTTGGGGGTGTTATAGAAGCTAAATGCGTTCAATGCCATAAGACAAGTTTAGATACCTTTAAAAGTGCTTTGGATACAACAGAGTATCTTTTAAATAGAAAAGCAGGACAAAAAGACGCCGTCTATAAATCCTACCTGGAAGAGATCCACGCTTTTAATAAGCTTGTCGATTTAAAGACAAGCCTTGCAAAGGTTGGCCTAGAAAAAACCAAAACCTCCATTCAAGATCTCATTAAAAGTGAAACACTAGGTGATAAGGAGCTATCCGAAGCCCAAGCTAATTTGAATTTCCTTAAGTCTTTCGCAAAAACTGAGGAAGCGGAACAAAACATCGATGAGAAGCTTTCTAAGAAAATTAATAATCCAAAACTTCTCGCTCAACTGATTTTGGATTTAAAAGATAAGAGCCCATCTGAAAAAACTAAAATCGTTGAGACTTTTTTAAATAAAAATTTAAACGATAACTCTCGGGGCCTTCTCTTTGCTAAGCTTGCCGCTCTTAATATTGAAGACGAACTTCTTAAACATGTGAGTGAGTCAACCTCTAAAATCAGCTCTTTTGTTCAAAATGAAAGAAACATTAATGGATTAGAAACAAGCGTCGATCTTCTTACCAAAACTTATGCCAAGGGAAGATCTTTATTTATTTCACAAGGTTGCTATGCCTGCCACCGTATTGCAGGCTTATCAAGATCAGGGGTCGGGCCGGAGCTTACCTATGAAGGCAACAAATACCCCTGGTTTGTTAAAGAATCGATAGTTTGGCCTCAAGCTGATTTAGCCACCTCGACCATGCCAAATATGCGCATGGATCATGATGAATTGGAAGCCTTAACCACCTTTCTTTTGGCTCAAACTGGTAAAAGAAAGCATGAGTCCGATACAGAATATAAAGTACAAATTCAAGAATGGGAGTCGGGCAAGAAAAAAGCTTGGGAAATGGCAATAGCGCCGGATCAAATTGATAGCATCGATTTTGGAATGACCGTTTTTGCAACCGAGGGGTGTGCTGCTTGCCATAGATTGAAAGGGTTTGAGTCGAATGTCGGTTTTTCAGCCCAAAAAGAGGACAATAAAGATCTTCTTGATAGTCAAATCAACCGATTTAGAACGCTATTTCCCGAGGATTTAGCAGGCAGCGAAATAGTCCTTGCTTTAGAAAATCATCAAAAAGAAATCGATAGTTTGTTAATTGACAACGCAAAGCCCCTTGGTATTTTAGATAGAATCGAAAAAAGTCATCCAGGCACCATCAGCTCGTTTTATTCTAATTTTAAGTATGCCGATCGGTCAAAAAACACTTTCTTTAAAGAAAAAATTGCTAACAGCAAAAATGATAAAGAGAAAGAAATTTGGGAATTAAGAAAAAAGAATTGGCATAAGCGCATTAACCGCGTACTTCTTGCTTATATCGAACAATATGGCTTAGGCCGCTTGATTGGTCCAAGACCTAACTGGTCTGGCATCTATCGAACCGATGAATGGCTTATGAGCCATTTTAAAAACCCAAGCGCTGAAATCGCAAGATCGATCATGCCCGTTTTCCCGTTCGATGACACAAAATTCTATGCTTTAACCAAAATGCTTGATGTTTTGGCAATAAAAAATAGAGACGAGGTTCATCAGATTTGGGAAGCAAACGGCTTTAATCCGGAAGTGGCTTATGAAATCCACTGCGCTCAGTGCCACGGACCTTTTTTACAAGGAAACGGGCCTGTTTCAGCTTGGATTTACCCTATCCCTAAAAACTTACGGAACCCCTTATTCTTAAAAAATCTAACAAAGCAGCAAGCGCTGCAATCTATCGTTCATGGGGTTCATGGCACGCCCATGCCGCCTTGGGGAGAAGTGGGGTCTGACAAACCGAATGACGGAATCCCGGTTCTAAGCCAAAATCAGTCTAAGCAACTAGTCGACTGGCTATTTTCAACTTTATCCGGAGGCACAGGCACAGCTACCGGGGAAGAGGGTGAGATTCCAAAATGGGAATATGGCCCGGAAGATGTGATTAAAGATCTAAAAAGAGAAGGCCGCCCTTTAAAAGGTAAAAAGCCTGAAATAAAGCCCACCCCTCTATCCTTTAATAAGGCGGGGTTTGGTTTAAATTTTCTTTCTTTAATTCAAACCAGCCCAACAAATGATTTAGAAAATGACCCAGCGCTTGTTTTCGATATTAAAAAGCCTCTTCCCGGCAGTAAAGAACCTCATGCTTACTACATTAAGAAAGAGTTTTATACTAAAGAAAATCTAGACGAAGGAATGAGAGTTTTTAATCTTAACTGCGCAGTCTGTCATGGAAAAGATGCCGATGGACGAGGTACTCGATCAGTTGCCATGGAAGAAGCTAAGCCTCGTATGCTGACCAACCTCAATTGGATTGAAAGTAGAGATGATCTAAGACTACTTAGATCCATAAAATATGGGGTTCAAGGAACTTCTATGACACCCTGGGGTGATCAAACGAGTTCTCTTCAACGCCTCCAGCTTGTGATGTACATAAGGTCTCTTTCTCAAGAAGCAAAGCAACGTCAGAAATTGACGCGTTTGATTTATGAAATTTATGATAGTACCATCCTTGCAACAGAGGAAGTCCGCTCCAAAGAATACCCGCTTCTTGAGGAAGGCAAGGCAAAAAAAGAATTAGCGAGCCAAGAAATTCAAAAAATTCTTTCAGACATCGCAACAGGCAAAGAAAATAAACAAGCCCTTGTTGAAGCCTATGAAAAAGAACTTGAACTAACGAAAGAAAATCAGCTTCTTGACCAAAAAGACAAGGTCTACAAGCAATTTATTCAGAATTTAAAGAAGGAAAGAAAGGCGGTTAATGAACTCGGCCTTCAAATAATAGCCTTAAACAATACAGAACTTTCTCAAGAATATTTTAACTGGTTAGAGACCCACAGAGGCCGCTATCAATTCAAAGAGAAAACTCTTCTTGTTTCCGAAGAAAACCAATCTTTAAAAAAAGATAAGTCAGAAGAAATTTTAATTAAGGGAATCGATAAGGAAATTTCAAGCCTGGAAATCGAATTAAAAGGGCAACAAGGACGGCTTAGGTCTTCTCTTCAAGAAGAGCGGATTCAGGAAATCAATGCTAAAATATCCCAAATGAAAAAGCTTAAAATGAGACTTTTGACCACATTTCGCGATGTTAGCGAATTAGAAAGCCAAGAAAGACAACTTATTGAATCGATCACACCTTAAGGATTATAAATGATACAAGAAAGATACAATGATCTTCCGGCCAAACTCTACATTTATCCGGCTGTCTTTTTTCTATGGGTCGGGATGGCTTTTGGTGTATTTATAGCCTTTAATGGATTTACCTACCCTGACTATTTTCAGGGGGAATATTTGCATTTTGGAAGAGTTCGTCCGGTTCATGTAGGCCATGTCACCCTTCTTTGGCTTTTATCTGTCAACGTTGGTTTAATTCTGTATTTTGTTCCGAGGCTGTGCGGTGTTTCTCTTTGGAATCCCACTTTAGGGGCGGTTTCAGCAGCTCTTTGGTGGACGGGATTAATTATTGGCATATATTCTTATCCTTTTGGAACGAATTACGGCTGGGAATATGCCGAGCTTCCTAATTGGGTTTCATTTATTCCGGTAAAAACCCTGTTTACAGCAGCCTGGCTTATGGTGGTTGCAAACGTTCTTATGACCATCGCTAAAAGACGCTATGAAAAAATGTATGTTTCTCTTTGGTACACCATGGGGACGATGATTTGGACAACGTTTACCTATATTATCGGAAGCTGGCTTCTCTATTTTGTTCCAGGAGGGATCTCCAGGGTGAATTTAAACTTCTTTTACGTACACAATCTTGTAGGTTTGATATTCACCCCGATGGGCCTTGCCATCGCATATTATGCTCTTCCAAAACTATCAGGAAGACCTATTTATAGCCACCGTATGTCTATGATAGGTTTTTGGTCTATCGCCTTTGTTTACGCTTGGATTGGCACGCATCACATTATTCACGGCCCCATGACCCAGTGGCTCCAGAGTATATCCATCGTTTTTTCGATTTGGCTCTTTATTCCGGTTTTCACAGTCGTTGAAAATCTTTTTTTCACACTGAAAAGCGACTGGAAAAAATATGTGGAGAGCGCCCCCATCAGATTCCTTATGATGGGTAATATTTTTTACCTTCTGACTTGTATTCAAGGACCTTTAATGGCCTTAAGGAACGTGAATGAAATCACCTCTAAAACTGATTGGGTGATCGGCCACTCTCATATTTCATTATATGCAACATTTACTTTTTTTGCGACGGCCGGCATTTATCAAGCCCTTCCTCATTTAACCGGAAAGCCACTTTTCTCAAACCGTATGGCCAATTGGCATTTTACCTTGAGTTTGTTCGGGAGCTTGCCTTTTATCCTCCCTTTATGGGTCGGAGGTTTTTTTCAAGGGATGCTTTGGGCTACATGGGCAAATGGTTCTACTTATGCCGAATTCCATAATAATTTAACGCAAATGACATTTGTTGATACTATAGCTGAAATGCATCCTTGGTGGACCATGAGATTAATTGGCGGTGTTATTATTCTTTTCGCCAACTTAATTTTTGTAACCAATGTTTTCAATACGATTATCCTAAAACCCAGGATTTCTGTGCATGAACCAAAGCAGGCTGCCGTATGAGTGATAATCCGAATTTTATGAGTAATGTTGAAAAATCGGCATTGTATACTTTTATAATGGCGTTTCTTCTCTTTTTTTCAGCTCTCTTAGTTGTTATTATTATCCCCAATTATATGACAGATCCAAGTTGGATAGAGCCTTCTAGCATCTATCAAAAACAGATGTATGAAATTTCTGACCCTAATGTCTACATTTCAAGTTCTACAAAAAAAACAGCGGACATACAGACTGTCTATCACTTGAAAGAGGGTTTTTCTTTAATTGCGTTTCAAGAGACCGATACAATAAAGATTTTAGCTGATGATGAGCTATCCAAATTTATCACAAAAAAAGAAGACCCTCAATTAAAGCTGACAAGCGAGATACTGCTATTAAGAAACCCGAGTGAAAGTCTGCAAGCCAAAACGAAAGAAATAAAAAATGAGCTAAAAGATAAATGGGCAGCAGATCATAGTGAAAGTGATTTCCCCCCCGATTTCCTTGTTTTTGAATTATATAGGCCTCCCGCTAAAGAAGTCTTTGCGCTAGGTGGCTCCTCAGTTTTCCTTGAAAACTGGGTGGATGAGGGTAAGTTTGTTCTTTTAAATAGCGAGGCCTCTCATCCATACCATAAGGATCATGGCGTAATCTATATTAATAACCCAATTGAGTACCGCGTTAAACGCTACAAATTTGGGCCGGATGAAGGCTGGACTTATCATCCCGAGGGAAATTCTATTTCCTCTTTAGAAGAATTAAAAAGCCATGAGCTAGGTTTTCTATCAAGAAAAGAGCTGATTGAACTTGGCGAGCATATTTACTCTATTGAAGGGTGCTGGTACTGCCATACTGACCAAACAAGAACCCTTGTTCAAGATACAGTTTTAAACGGTTCTGAATCCTACCCGGCTCCGCCATCCTCTCCTAATGAATACATTTATCAAACGATTACTTTTCCCGGCACAAAACGTAACGGCCCGGACATGTCAAGGGTTGGTGTAAAAAGGCCCAGTAGAGACTGGCATAAATCTCACTTTTGGTCTCCCAAAACAGAAAGTCCGGGATCTATTATGCCTGCGTTTCAACATTTTTTTGATAACGATCCTAGAGGAACTAACCCGACTGCCATCGGTGTTCCTAATTATAAGTTTGAAGCTATTTTTCAGTACTTGATGACAAAAGGCACAAGGATCACACCGCCGACTGAAGCTTGGTGGCTAGGTAAAGATCCGGTTCGAACGATCGATATCATTGAAGGAAGAGGGCATTTGCCATGACGTTATCTGGCGACGATGCCGGCTTTTTCGGAACGCTTGTAGCCATAAGCTTTATGGTGGCTTCCTTTATAGGGGCCTTCATCATTTTTATATTGCTTTGGAGAAATGGCAAGCTTAACTTTGATGAGGAAGCTGCAAACCTAATGCTTGAAGAACCTTTTAAGGATGGAGACTCAAATGAAAGATGAACACCATGAACTAGACCATTACGCCGAAAACATCACATCAGCCCACGGAAAGGTCCCGAAACGTCTTTTGATTCTTTATGGTGTGCTGCCTATATGGGGCATTATCACCTTTATAATCTTCTGGAATGGCTCATGGGGATGGTTAGATCGCGGTTACTGGAATCAATTGCAAAGGGCTGCTAATACAACGTTTCCCTACATCAACACAAGCGCTCTTAGAACCCCTGAAACAATCTCCCAAGATAAAAATCTTGATTCAAAAACTAAAGAGGAAAACTTTTGACCGATGGCCATTTTTCTTGATTCCAATAGCTTAAGTCACCCGCGTCAATCTTGGGGTAAACACCCCTTATTCCAAAATAATTAGAACCCTAGAAAGACCGATCGCCCTCTTGAAAAGATAGTTGCCGCTAAAGTTCAATTGGTAAATTTAGCTTTCTCTTTCGTTGAACTTATCAATTCGGCAATTTTTTAATTCATTCTTACGAAACTTTTTTGATTTGCTTACCAGCATTCAATTTTTTGGCAGCTTTTCTATCTCTTTGACTTGGAGCTTTTTCTTGGGAATGAAGCCAAGAAGAATTAAATGCTATTGGCTCTTCATTTAAGAAGGCCCCCATTTCGATAGCTTAAAAAACCCCATTAAATTCGATCTAAGCCATTTTTAGAGAATTTAGGTATCTAAACCGGTAAAACCTTAGTTATCGCGTTAAACAGGCTTAAATTCATTTCTTTTAATGAAAATATGATTTTCGGGAACGACACCGCAAACCGTTGAGTTTGGATAAGATTTCGCGTTTCTTAAAAAAATGGTTCCTGGGTTAGTTACGGTATTGCAACCGGTTTGAGCATCAGCGCCAAAAAAGGCTCCCATTTTCTTTAAGCCCGTTTCAAAGGTTTGATCTTGAGTGCGTACGCTAACTGCCGAGTGATCAAATTTTAAATTCGCGCACTTAGTTCCGGCCCCGAGGTTCACATTTTCACCTAAAATAGAATCCCCGATATAAGCAAAGTGAGCCGCTTTTGCGTGGCTGCAAAAGATGGCATTTTTAACTTCGGTGGTGTGCCCGATGACCACTTTTTCACCCGCAATGACATCGCCGCGGATATAAGCGCCGTGTCTAATCTCAGAACCTCTACCGATGAAGCAGGGTCCTCTAATAAAAGCGCCGCTCTCAATGATGCAGTCCTCTTCTATTGAGATAGATTCCCTATTTTCAAGATAAACCCCATCCGGGATTTTTGATTTAATGTCGCCAAGGGGAAGCGTTAATAAAAAAGAATGAATTTCCGGCAGCAATTCCCACGGCCACTCAAAACGATCAAAGAAAGAGGTCAGGAAAGAATCCTTCTTTTGGAAGAGTTGTTGAGGTCTAAAAAAATTCACGAAGCGGCCCTTATGAACGACGATTTTCCCTGTATTTTCAAGGGATATCTTCTTTTTTTCAACAGTTAAAAGCAAGAGTTGTTTGCAATTTTTCCACACCTTTAAAAGAAGATATATTTTATCTATTTAATATTTCCTCTTCTTAAGTTGTTGTTAAATGTGTTCATATCTTCGCAAAGTTTATGGGGATCATTGACTTAAGATGAGAAAAATTGTGGATTAGTTGTTCGCTTTTTTAAGATAACCTCGAATTTATGACATAATCATAAAGAAAAAAAAGAGGAAACTGCTTGATTTTGTTGATAAAGTGACAAGTTATAAACAAAATTCCCGCAACGATTCCTTTTAAGAAATTTTCTTTTTTTTTCCTTTTTTTTCACACATGAACTGAAGAAGAATTCTATTATATTTATATTATCTCTTCTTCTTATCTTGTTGTGGGATTGTTCATAAGGGGCTTTTTTTCCTCGAGCGCCTTTTGTTTATAGCTTGTTTATGAACCGTTCATTAATGTTCATTTGTTTTAAAAATTTTAAAACATTGAACAAGTTATCGTAAGTTATGAACAAAAGTATAACAATGAATGTTTGTGAATTTATTTTTTTAAAACCGTTTTATAAACGCCAGTCTATAAGTGGTCTAGAAAGTTCATGAAAAATTTCATTGGTTTTTGAGAAAGGGCGGCTACCAAAGAATCCGCGATAAGCGGATAAGGGAGAAGGGTGGGCTGATTTAATAAGATAATGGTTCTTTACTTCTTTTTTATCCGATTGTTCTTTTGCAAGAAGACACTTATCCACTGCGTTTTTTCCCCACAAAATAAAAACGACCGGCTCATTTTTTTCATAAACTTTAGAAAGAATGGCAGTTGTAAACAATTCCCATCCTCTCCCGAAATGGGATAGAGGTTTTGCTTCTTGAACTGTAAGCGTGGCATTAAGAAGAAGGACGCCTTGTTCGGCCCATTTCCTTAAATAACCATTTTTAGGCTTTAAGATCCCAAGGTCGCTTTCTAGCTCCTTAAAAATATTTTGAAGAGAAGGCGGCTCTTTTATTCCTTCGGGAACGCTGAAAGAAAGCCCGTGAGCTTGGCCGGGACCATGATAGGGGTCTTGTCCGACAATTACGACACGAACCTTGGAATAGGGGGTATAATTAAGAGCGTTTAAGACATGCTCTTCCTTAGGATAAATAGGAACATTCCCTAAACGTTCTTTGTCGACAAAGTTAAGTAATTCTTTGAGATAAGGTTTTTCGATTTCGTCTTTAAGAACTTCAAGCCAACTTTTGTCGAGTCCTGAAAATATAGGGTGGTTCATAAACGCTCATATTTACTTAAGTGAAGAAAAGAAGTATAAAGACGATTCCTTTTTTTTAAACAGTAAAACCAATTGACCGTAAAGGCTTTTTTTCGCTAAAATTGCCCAAGTGACTTTTTACTAAAATGAATGGGTTTAATGAAAAACATCGCCGAAAATAATCAGATTCGATTTAAAAATATTTCCCGCAAAAAAACCGGGATGTTTGTGAACTTTATAGTGACTGGCATTCGCGGCGGGACAACTTATAACGCTTCGATTTCTGTCGACATGAATGCGGCGGAAGTAGATTTAAGCGACTCTCTTGAGAAGATTATTGATTCCTGTGCAAGGATCGCTTCTAAAGACATCAAAGAGCAGCCGAAATACCAATTTGAAGGCTTGCAGTCTATCTAATTTATATCTGGGTGTAGCGCAGCTTGGCTAGCGCACTTGCATGGGGTGCAAGGGGTCGGAGGTTCGAATCCTCTCACTCAGATTCTTTTCTCTCTAGGACTTATGAAGGCTTGACCGCTTTTCTTAAGTCCTTATTTTTATCCCTTGTGCTATGTATTAAGAGGTAATGCAACAAATGAACTATATCTCTGATTTCTTTCTCTTTATAGTTGCTACTCTTGCTGGCAACTGGCTCTGGCAATTATGGCTCGACAAACGAGAGGCAAAAATTCAGAAAGCCAAAACCCTAAAAGACTTCCTAGCAAAAATTCAATCCTGCATACTTGAACTTGAATACAACGCAGCTCCCGGAATAGGTGGACCTAGGTCTCTTTTCAAACTAACTGCGCAAGAACAATTACTGCATTCTACAGAGGTCTCTCTTTTGGGCGAAGAACTTGCAAATTCGCTTAAACAATTAGTGATCGAGGCCGGTGTAGCTAACGGTGAATATTCGATGAAAGGCCCCGGTGGGGTTAAAGGAATGAGCAATCTCTTGAAAGCATCTCTTCAAAAGAAAAGTGAAGAACTCCAAACTTAGCTGAAAGATCAATGAAATCACCCGTTTGCAAAATTTTTGGAGTGAGTAGCTGAAAATTTGCACACAGAAAGCAAGGAAGCTCTTCCTCCTTCATTTTCCGATCTTTTAATGAAAATCAATCATTGGCTTGAAGTGAATACCAAGCTAAGTAATGATGTTAAATAAAATCTACAAAACTACCCAAAAATTGAAATTGGGTTGGATTTTGTAGAAATTGATACCCTATGAATTCGTATTCAAATATCCTTTAGGGGTCTCTCTATAGAGCGTATCACAACAAGAAATCTTGGGTTATTATCGCTTACTAGGAAAAAAGCCTTATGAAAGTGCTCGTAAGGCTTTTTGTATTATAATGGAAACACTAAAGGCCTCTCAGATCAAAGTCATTTTATTTCTTTTAACATCAACAACATAGATTCTTTTTTAATTAATTTTATTTCTTAAACTCAAACCTCTTATTTTAAATAAAATAAGAACTTACACCTGCCTTGCACACTATTTTAGGGTGTAAATTAAAATTCTATTTTCTGTATAACGCGTGGTTTTCCTTTTTAATTTTGATATTTAAACCAATTAAAATTGATTCTATAGAGCTCATTTCATGAAAAAATTTATCTGTTTTTTGCTTGTTCTAACCAATATTTCCCTTTTTAGTGAAAATGAGAATGACCTCATCCAACAACACTCGTTAATTAATTATGAAGGGCTTCCTTCGGCAATTGTTGCGGGTTGCGTGAATACTGTTAGCGGCGATTTTTTTGAATCATCAACAGATATCATCATTCCGGGCATTGAACCTTTTCACATTGAAAGAAATTATTCTAGTTCTAATTACTATCTTGGGGCAGCATGCTGGGGATGGAATTTTAATCATCATGGTGTAGTTTGCGAAAAACAAAATCTTCCTGGCAATACTGGAATTAGAGACAAATATAAAACCTCTCTTCTCATTAGAAGCGGGGAGGGTGCTATTTTAGATTATGAATCACCAACGGATCAGAATTTAAAAATTGATCCAGCTATGTGGAAAAAAGGACTCACCAATAGCTCAGGAGGGACTCCAAGTGGAAAGACTAACCTAGGGAATCACCTTTGTTCATTTAATGAAGGTTGGGTATTAAAAACAGGTGCTGGCGAAACCTTCGAGTATAAATATAATAAGCATCATTGTTTTTATTTATCCGCTTATAGAAAACCAAATAATTTTAAATATATTTATAATTATGATAATAACGTAAATATCTCACAAGTTACCTTGGTTAGTCCTAAAAATGAACATCTTGCTTCTTTAGATTTTCATTTTCAAAAAAGTGGTACCAATATCTTTTTACCATCAGGAAAAAAAGTAAGATGGAATTATACACGGTTAACTAATGGTGGAAATAAAGAGTGTGCTTTTATTTCATCTGTTGAAAGTGATTTCGCCCTTAAAATTGACTATAAATATGAAAATTATGAAACTCTTTCCGGCTATAAAGTCCATCGAATCGTAGAAAAATCCCATTCAGCTAATCAATTTACAAAAATCAATTACTATAAAGAGAAAAAAAGAGATTCTAATAATCTCTACAATCACAATTATGCTAAAGTTAAAGAGGTGATTCGTCCTTTGGGTTTAATGGGAGAGCCTTGCGCTCTCTACACTTTCCATTATGGTTTTGATAAAGTTTTACATAATGGTGTTTGCGATGGTCTTACCACTGTAAAAGATGCCTTAGGACGCAAGAATATATATCGGTATAACAATTCCCATTTAGAAAAAATTGAACAATATAAAGGTTTTTCAGGTGAATATAGCCTCTATCGCAAAAAAATAATGAACTTTGCCAAACACGGTTCTTTTTATGCAGAAGGACATTTAGTTGGTTATGGAGTTATTGATGATAATAATTTTGGTAAAGTCTTCACCCAGTATACTTATGATAATGTCGGAAATGTAACCAAAATAAAACTTTACGGTAATTTAACAGGAAGCAATTTTATGCCTGTTGAATTTGATTTCTATAATATCCCTACAATGAATGGCGTAGAAATCTATGAAAAAAGCTATATTTATAGTGATGATGGACTAAATAATGTTTTAGAAGAGGATGACGGTAAGAAAAAAACTTGCTTTTCATATTACCCAGGAAGCTCTAACTGTAAAGCAAAGTACATGATAGCTGATGGAAAAATTATAGAGAGATTTTTTTATGAATACGACGAAAACGGCTTTTTAATTAAAGAAGTTAAAGATGATGGCTCCTCACAGGATTTAGAAAGTCTGACCGAAGTTACAGAAAGGCATATTAAGCTTGTGCACCCAACACAAATATATCCCAAAGGTTTGCCTAAAGAAATCATTCATTATGTTTATGACTTTTCACTAAATCAAGAAGTACAGCAGAAAAAAATTGTTAATACTTATTCACCCGATGGCTTTTTAACTCAGGAAGATGTTTTCGATAAAGAAGGGAATTTTGCTTTCTCTAAAAAATGGGAATATGATTCAAGAGGTCGTTTAATAAGTGAAATAGATGCAATGGGATCTTCAATCACTTATGAATATGATAACTTCAATAATCTTATCTCTAAGAAAGGACCTCTTACAGAAAATGAAATTTACTACACCTACGATCACTGCAATCGATTGGTAAAAGAAGAGCTTTATTTTGAACCCGGAAATAGCCTTTCACGAAATTATTTCTATGATAAATGCAGTCAAAAAATTGGTGAAACCGATCATTTTGGAAATAGAACAGACTTTACCTATGACGAATTTGGTAGATTAATTAAAACTGAACTTCCCGAAATTCCAGACATACACGGGAATTTAAGCAGGCCAACTACCCGCGTTGAATATGATGTTTTAGATGCCGTTAATCGTACTGTTGACGCCATTGGAGGTGAGAAAAAAACAGAAAGCAATGTTAGAGGAAAGCCTTATCATCAAATAAATCCTGATGGCACTGAAGAGCGAAATGAATATGCCCTTGATGGGACATTGATAAAGTCCGTTGATCATCTCGGTAACACCTATACGTTCGAACATGATTATCTTGGAAGAATTATAAAAACAACCTTTTCTGATTGTTTCGGAAACAAATTAAAAGAAACTTCTCACAAATACAACGCTTTCCATCTTATGTCTGAGACAGATGCGTTAGGTGTTGAGACTAAATATGAGTATGATTTTGCAGGCAAAATTATCTCAAAGCAAAAAAATCTATTTAAAGAACTTTATGAATATGATGCTCTTGATCGATTACATAAAATAATCACTTACCAAAATGAAATAGAAGCCATTTGTCAAATAAAAGAATACGATCTTTTAGACCGAGTTATAGAAGAGCGTACAGAAGCCTTAGACGGTGAAGATGTTTTAAAAAAACAATTTGTCTATGACGCTTTAGGAAGAAAAATTAAAGATATCCAGTTTGGTGAAAATGGAGAAGAAATAATTGAAACCACCTATAATGCCTTCAATGAAATTGTAGAAATTAAAACCGCTGATGGCAATAAAACTAAAACATTTTATAACTATAATTATCAAAATGCTTATGGACAACATGTGCTTCTTGTTGAAATTGTGGATGCCAATGGCCACATCCATCGAATTGAAAAAAATACCCTTGGACAAGATGCGGTTCTTGATAGATGCAACGCTCTAAATGAAGTTCTTTATCGAAACGAATATTTTTATGACGGGCTAGGAAATGTGGTTAAAAATATTGAAACAAGTTTTCTAGGCGATAAATCAAAAACTAATATCACTGAGCGGCAGTATGATTCTGCAGGACGTCTTATCTCAATTTTAGAATCTACTCAAAGTAACAAAAAAGTTAAAACTGAAGTTATCTTCAATGAAAAGGGCTTAAAAGAAGCTGTTTTAAAACCAAGCGGCCTGTCTTTTATCTATCTTTATGACGATTTAGGGCGTTCTAAAGAGATTCGATCTAGCGATGGAACGATTCATACAGCTTTTGAATATGATCTACTCGATAACCCCATTAGAATTGTTGATTTACTAAATAATTCTACAACTTATCGTGAGTTTGACCAAGAAAATCGGTTAGTAAAAGAAACTCTCGGTAATGGATTATCGACAAAATATAGTTATGACTATTTGGGTCGAATCACCAGCTTAAATCTTCCAGACAACTCCTCGGTCGACTACGAGTATAACGCAGGGCAACTATCTAAAATCACAAGATGCAACTCCAATCATCGCCAAAGATATCAGTATCATGTTGATAAATATGACCTTTCCGGCAGACTTATTAAAGAAAGCCAACCTCATCTGACACTAAGCTATAAGTACGATAAAATGGGTAGGCTTGAAAGCACAAGATCAGATAATTGGTCAGAAGAACTTACTTACGATAGAGCAGGTAATATAATCCAAAAAGAAACTCAGATTGAAAACAGTACTTATCAAGAAAATTTCTCTTATGATGAGCTCTATCAATTAACTGAGGAAAAAGGGTCTTTCACCAATACCTATAAGTATGATGCCTTTAATAATCGTCTTCAAAAAAATGATGAGCTTTATGAGATTAATGAATTAAATCAAATAGAATCTAAGGGAGATAACTCATCTTATAAGTACGATCTTGATGGTAACTTAATCTATCAAATGAAAGGCAATGACACTTTTACATACGCTTATGATGCTCTTGGCAGGTTAACTTCCTATAAAAATAATCAAATAGAAGCCTCTTATAGTTATGACCCTTTTAATCGAAGGCTTTCAAAAACAGTTAAAGATTCCAATGGAAACATCCATTATGAAAAATATTTATACTGTTTTGATAATGAAATTGGATCTTTTAACTCTAAAGGAGAAATATCTTCTTTTAGAGTTTTAAAGAACCCTGCAGCTGAAGATTATAAATCCACTCTAGCAATAGAGTTTGAATCAGGCTTTTACGCAACGATTAATGACCACAAAGGCTGCATAAGCTATCTTGTTGAAATGGAAACAGGAGAACTTGCAAGCAACATTCAATACGATGCCTACGGAAATCAAAAAATCCTCTCATCCAATATCAAATGCCTTCCTTGGGGTTACTCAAACAAACGCTTAGACCTTGAATCCGGACTTATATTCTTCGGTAGACGATACTATGACCCTGAAGAAGGCCGCTGGATAACCAAAGATCCCCTTGGAGACTATGACGGACCCAACCTCTATGCGTATGTCAAAAACCAGCCTTTGACCATCTTTGATGCCTACGGCTACTTTGGAGAATACTATTTTAATAATATAGATTTCTTAACTGATATTTCTCAAGATTACCCTTCTAACTCTATTATGAAGATGGATTGCTTTACCAAAGCAATGAATGAAGCAGGCCCTAATAATTTAGTTTTTCTTGATTATGAATCTATTCTTTTTGAGGAAAGCAAAAAACCAGGAATGGGGTACATAAATAGCAATGGAACATTTTCCAGAGAGGATTCAATTGAAGGTATATCCTTTAAAGATAGGGCTATTACTTTTATAAATGGAATTAATAATACACATGCTGATTTTATGAATACGTTGGACTATTTAAAGGAATGCTGTGAGGGTTATTGCATTTCTGGAGTATATAATAATTGTCATGGAACAATTTTAAATTTATTTGAATGTAGATTGAATACAGAATATGTTGAAACAAATCCTTCCAAAAAGCTTAGAGAACACTGGGATAAACGATTTGACGAAATAGGTCCTAAAGGTTTTATTTTACATTACTGTCATAGTCAAGGAGCTATTCATACTAGAAACGCATTAATGTCGTATCCTGACGAATTAAGAAAAAGAATTATTGTAATTGCAATAGCTCCCGCGGCTTTCATTGACATTAAAAACTGTTGTTACGTTCAACATTACGTTAGTAATGACCTAGTTCCCAACAATGATACTCCTGGCTATGACATGGCTTGTAGACAAGGAACTGTCATGGAGTTGAAATCACCTTGGTTAATTCCTGTCGATCACAGTTTTAATAGCCCAACTTACTGGAGTGCAATTAAAGGAGCATTCAGACAATTTAAAAGTAGGTAAATATAAAATTTAAATTACTTTTTTTAATTATGAATGTTATTGTTGTTTCTCATGCGCACATCAAACAATGAGTCTGACAATACCTCGTTATCAAGTGGTATAATAATTTCTTTTATTAATATGTTCAAAACGACTATGGGTAATCTTATTTGGATCTGGTTTAAAAATGTTCTACAACATCAATAGATGTAATTATTTGCTTCTTCCATCACTAATTCTTTCCAAAAATGAATTAATAGGAATGTTAATCGAAGTTTCTATGAAGTATATTAAAGTAATAAACAATATTGTCAAAATGAGATCATATTTAGATATCTCTCTTTTTTTGCCATTAAATTTAATGGATAATATTTATCTCACTTCTCAAGTAGTAACTCAAAATTTTTATCCGGATCAACTGTGTAGAGGAATGCATTTGGAAAGTCTTTATTTTATTGAAGACTTATTACATTCTTTCGACCCTGCCACATTTAAAAAGAATTCTAAGAAAAGAATGTGAGATAGGTTTCAGGAATCAAAAAATAAAAACTAAATTATTGAAAAATTGAAACACAACACAAAAAGCAGTAATATGAAATTTTTATCCCTTATCCTTACATTATCAATAAACCTAATATGGCTTCAATCTAATGAACCTTCGACCCATCTCTCCTTAATTAAGGAAAGTGAGCATAAATTTATTGAACAAGTTAGAGAAAAATATGGCTTAAAATATCTGGGAAGTGGCGGTGGATTAGAACCTAAAGTCTGTGCATTGGTAATTGATCTTGAATATTGCAATCAACATATTTTATCTAAAAATGAATTAAGAAAACTTTTAGTTGATCTCACTGAACTTTATCTTCAAGAAATCAATAGAAATAGTGAGCTTTTACCCTATTTAGAAGTTTACCCCTTTACACCGAATGATGTTTGGATTGGCGTTTCTCTCTACTCTGCTAAAAGAAAAATGAACCTTTTCCCTGATTATACAGCTGCTTCTTCTTGTTATGGAAGGCTTAGATTTTTGTCGAATGACGAGTTCACACCTATTGGAACTCACAAAGTTGTTGAAGAAGAAACATATGAAGAAGCGATTCGAAAAATAAATGAAGGTCAGCTTTAAGCCAAGGCACCATAATTGAATTAAAATCTAACTATATGCTGCCAATAGACCATTCTTTAAAAAGTAAGACTTATAAAAGCGCTATTAAAGGAACATTCAGAGAGTATAAAAGGGTTTAAATCATGAAAAAATCTTTATCTATTTTTTTTGTTTTGAGTTTTGTTTTTTTTTCTCATTTGTGCTTGAGCGAGAATCAGCCTGATTATATTCAATTAGTTAAAGAGATGAATAAACCTTTCATAAGCAAAATTCAGAATGAACATAAGCTTTTTTTAACCGGATTTGGCGGAAAATTAATGGAGAATGTAAAAGGCTTATCTTTCACCTTTACCCATTATGGAATTCTTTCCAAGGATGTATTAAGAAAACTTTTAATTGAACTTTCAATCCAATATTTAGATAGAATAAACAATAATCTTGAATTAAGACCATTCTTGGATAATTATCCTTTTTTATCGGAAAATTTAAGTCTTAATATTTATGTAATGTCTAAAGATGCAGATGAAGTTTTTTATCCCAACTATTGTGCAGGGGAACTGTTCAAAGGAAACCTTTATTTTGTTGCCGACGATGAGATGAATCCTTTAGGGGCCTCCAAACTTGAAGAAAAAGAATCTTATGAACAGGCACGTGAGATAGTTTTTCAACAGTATGAAGATAAAAAACTAAATAATAAAAAAAATGAGCTCCTACAAAATAGCAATTGAGTTTTATGAATACAAGATTAGCTCTATTCTACTTTCGCACCTCAGATTGCTTTTTAAAAAAACGATGAAAATTGAATGAAGCATATTTTAAATCACCTTGGACAATTCCTATAGATCACTGCTTTAATAGCCCCACTTATTGTAGTGCTATTACCGGAACATTAAGACAAATCAAAAGGAGATAAATTATGAAACACAATTTACTTATTCTTTTTGCTGTGAGTTTTATTTTTGTTTCACATTTATGTATTTCAGAAGATGAACTTGAATATATCGCATTAGCTCAAGATATGAATAATCGTTTTGTTAATGAAGTTCAAAACAAATATGGACTGCTTTTATACGGATCTGGTGTTAAAATGCTTTACCATACAAAAGATTCAATTGTTAACTTCTCACACCATGGAGTTCTTTCCAGAAATGAATTAAGAAGACTTTTAATCGAAATTTCTATGAAATACATTAATGAAATAAACAATAATGTCGAACTGATACCATATTTAGATAACTCGCCTTTTTTGCCTGAAAATCTAACGCTTAATATTTATCCCACTTCACAAGAAGGAAAACAACTTTTTTATCCGGATTACTGCGCAGGTGAAATGTATAAAGGAAATCTTTATTTTGTTGCAGAAGATGAATTAAATCCTTTTGGACCTGCCAAAGTTGATGAGAAAGAATCCTACGATCAGGCATGTCAGATAGTTTTTCACCAATCGAAGATAAAATAACTCATAAAGACATTAGGCAAATGAGTCTGACCTTGCCCCTTTTATTTTACCAATTTTAAATAGAAGTTCCAGTCACTTTTAAAGCTTTTTCAGCCATCATCATTTCTTTTGGTGTCATTCCTTTTTGGGTACTATGAGGTCTAACCTCATTGTATTCTTTTCGCTAATTCCCAATTTTCCTTTCAGCATCTTTCAAGTGGAGAAATAGATGTTCATTCAGGCATTCATCTCTTAATTTTCAATTGAAACTCTCTATAGTTCCATTTTGTAAGGTGTTCCTGGTTATATCCTAATTTACTTGCCTTTCCATTGACCGTTTGATGCTCTGGGCAGGTTAACTTCTTATAAACGTAAATACTGAATTTTAATAACGATGTGCTTTTTACAAAGTCATATTTGATTTGTCGGATGAGCTTCCTTAAATCGATCTTTTTAGAATCTCATTTTTATTTATTCAATTGAAGGATAAGCTTTGATAATGTCTTAAGACTCAACGTAAAATTAAGAAAGAGAAAGCAGAAATACTCATTATGAGCTTTCTAAAAAGAAATCTTCAAATATAGGAATCTTCAAAACAAATGTTCGCAGTCATTTATCAAGGGTATATTAAACCTGGCAGGGAAAACGAGTATAGGGAAGCTTGGAATCAAGTGGCTCGCTATTTTATTGAATACCGGGGTGCAATTGGTTCCTGCTTGCATAGAACTTCTGAGGGGCTATGGATCGCCTATTCTCGATGGCCCGACAAAACAACAAGGGATTGCTCTTGGCCTGGAGAAAACGCGCCTTCGGAAGAATTACCTCATGAGATTAGAAGCGCTGTTCTTACTATCAAGGATTGTTTAGATTCCGATCGAAAAATCCCTGAAATAGGTATGGATGTGATCGACGATCTTCTTCTTTCTTCTAATGAAAATGAATCCTATTACATTTTATCCGAAGAACAAGAAATAATTATGAACTTGGTTTACGAAGAAGTTGAAAAAGGCATTCAAGAAGGGAATCCTCCCTTTGCAGCCGTCATCACGGATTCTGAAAATAATATTTTAGCTGCGGCCCATAACCAAGCCAATACAAAACAGCTTGCCATCGCCCATGCGGAAATAGAAGCCATCCAAATAGCCTGTAAGGTGCTTGGAAAGAAAAAGCTTGAAGGCTGCATTCTTTACGCTAATGCTGAATCTTGCGCCATGTGTTCAACCGCCATCATTAAATCCGGAATTTCTCAAGTTTTTTATGGCGCCCCTCATGAGGCCGGAAGTAATCCGGACGCCCATCTTCTTGATATCAATAAAAAAGCCCAACCTAGATTAAAGGTGTATGGGGGATATATGACAAATTTAACGAGCAGATTAAAAAGGGAAGAAATCAATTAAAAAAGTAGTTATTTTTTTAAATCCAACAAAATTAAGAATGGATTCATCTTTTTTACTTTAATCCGATGTCTTTCAATAATTGACAAAGGTGATAGCAAAATATTAAATTCCGGTTTGAAAATTTTATCACGAGGGCCCATAAATAAACTATATTAGAAAAGGCGTCTTTAAGCTGATTTTTACCCTAAAAAAGTTTTCTTATCAAAAAATGCAGTCCACATTAATTCAAGATATTCTCCACGAAAGCGATCGTTTAGTAAAAATTATAACGAGTATCCCCCCTTCAGATAGGCATTTAAAGGTGATTGAAGGAACCGGTGGAAAGGTAAGCGCCGCTGATTTACTAGCCTATCAAATTGGCTGGGGTAAAAATTTGATTCGTTGGTACGAAGAGGGCGTTAAAGGCAAAGACCCCGAAATGCCAGGAAATGGATTCACCACCTGGGATTATGTGGCTATAGCCAAAGACTTCTATCAAAAGTATGCCTCAAATGACCAGATAAAAGTTTTTAAGCAAACTGTCTCAAGAATTATTGAAATTATTCAGATCGAAGAACCCACGGGTCAGCTAGATCAAATTGGGGTTTGGGAATGGTGTACGCTAGTTTCTGGAAAAAAGTGGCCCCTTCGTAAATGGATTCAAGTCAATACCGTAGCTCCCTATAAAAGAGCTATACAGCTTATAAAAAAGTCCGGATTAACTTAAGTGAAGTTCTACAGGGAACAAAGAGGGCACTTCGCGAGAAGAGTCTCTCGAAGTGCGTATCGTTTAAGCGGTTTGTTTCTTGGCCCAGGAGTCTTTTAGGGTGACAATACGGTTAAAGACCGGGTGTCCAGGTTTTGAATCGATAGGGTCCACGAAGAAGTAGCCTTGTCTCTCAAATTGAAAGCGGTCTCCGGGGACTGCCTTTTCTAAAGAAGGTTCTAATCGGCAATTGGGTAGAACCTCTAAAGATTTTGGGTTGATGTAGGATAGAAAATCCTTATCCGTCCCAAGATGGGGTTCGGAGAGGAGTCTATCATAGAGACGAACTTCCCCTTTGATCGCTTTGGATGAAACCCAATGGATCGTTCCTTTAACCTTTCGGCCAATAGGCGAGCCGCCGCTTTTGGTTTCAGGATCATAGGTGCAGTGGACAGCTATGATTTCGCCGGCATCATTTTTATCCACATGCGTGCAAGTGATGCAATACCCGTAGCGAAGACGAACTTCTCGCCCTGGCGCTAGTCTAAAAAAGTCTTTAGGCGGGTTTTCAAGAAAATCATCTTGCTCAATGTAGAGCTCTTTTGTAAAAGGAACAATTCTAGAACCCGTTTTTGGGATATCATGAGGCCAGTAAGACGCTTCCAACTCTTCCACTTGATCTTCAGGGTAGTTGTCGATAATGACTTTTAAAGGCCTTAAGACAGCGAGCACGCGAGGGGCTTTGCTATTTAAATCATCGCGTAGACAAAAGTCTAATTGAGACATTTCAACCGAGCTATTGGCCTTAGCAATACCCACCATTTCGCAAAATTGTTTAATAGCTTCAGGGGTACAGCCGCGTCTTCTTAATCCCGCAATCGTTGGAAGCCTCGGGTCATCCCATCCGCTCACGTGCTTATTTTCAACTAACTGAAGAAGTTTACGCTTACTCATTACAGTGTATTGCAAATCAAGCCTTGCAAACTCATATTGATGCGGCTTATAGGGAAACTTGGAATCGATATTATTTAAAACCCAGTCGTAGAGCTCGCGGTTATTTTCAAATTCAAGGGTGCAAATGGAGTGGGTAATCCCTTCTATGGCATCAGAGATTGGGTGTGCATAGTCATACATGGGATAAAGACACCACTTGTCTCCCGTTTTATAGTGGTGGGCATGACGAATGCGGTAGAGAAGAGGGTCTCGCATTTTCATATTAGGCGAGGCCATATCAATTCTTGCTCTTAAAACGTAAGAACCGTCAGGGAATTCTCCCGCTTTCATACGCTCGAATAAGCTTAAATTTTCTTCAACGGACTGTTTTGCGAAAGGGCTAATACGGCCCGGGGTTGTCACAGTCCCCCTATACTCTCTAATTTCTTCCTCCGTAAGCCCGCAGACGTAAGCTTTTTTAGCCTTGATAAGCCCGACAGCATACTCATACATCTCATCAAAATAATCGGAAGCATTAAAAAGGTTGGGGGCCCAATCAAAGCCAAGCCAGCGAATATCTTCCTGGATGGAATTTTCGTAGCGCGTATCTTCTTTTGTGGGGTCTGTGTCGTCAAAGCGAAGGTGGCAAGCCCCCTTGAATTCTTCTGCAATGCCAAAGTTTAAACAAATGGATTTGGCGTGGCCAATATGCAAGAATCCATTCGGTTCAGGAGGAAACCTAGTCACTATCTTATTGTAGCGCTTATTTTGTACATCCTCATCAATGATTCGACGAATGAAATCTCTAGAAATTGACTTATCGGAAACTTGCGGTTCTTCCATGCTAAAACACCAATTTTTTTTCGATAATTTTAGCAGAAATCCCATTAATTAAGGAGGAAATCCTTTTTTTTTTAAGAAGCACTTGTAATAGTTAAATTTTATTTGAATTCGTGGAGCTTTTAAGCGCTCTCATCAAAAAGAATTGGTTTTCTTTAACATTTTTTGTGATGTTGGTCTTATGAAGCCGGTAATATAAAAGGGTATCTTCAATAAAATGGAAATTTAAACCCATATTTTTAGCCCTTAAAAACCATTCGACATCTTCGCTTTGCCGGTATTCCGGGTTTAATAAACCAGCTTTTTCAAAAGCTTCCTTTCGAAAAAGAGCGCAGGCAAAGCTTGGCGCTTTTTGGGGGGTATGGCTGTCGATGAAAGTATTTTCCTTTAAGATTTGAACCTGGATTTTTCCCCAGCAGCCATCCAGTTCAAGATTTTTAGAAAGCTCATTATATAAAATCTGTTGGGTTTTTTTTTGCCACACATCATCGGCATCAAGAAAAGCAATAAAATCACCCCTAGCTCTTTGAATCCCCGCATTTCGAGCAGAAGCTGGCCCTTGATTTTCTTGATATAGATATTGAATAGAGGGACTATGTTTTTCTAAGACGCTTTTTAGATCATCGGTTGAGCCATCATCTACAACAATTATTTCTAAAGGTTTTAAAGTTTGCTGATAGATCGATTGAAGTGCATTTTCTATATAACAAGCCGCGTTAAAAACCGGGATAATCACACTAATTGACATAAGCCTCCAATTGCTCTAAAACTCCTTCTTTAAAATCATCCCCGAGACCCAATTGATAGCAATTTACTGTTTTAACTAAAGCAGACATACGTGAAAACGATTCTCTTTGCCGATAAGTCAGTTGAAAAAAGGAGGTTGGGAAAAGTTCTAATAGCGCCTCTCTTTTAGTGATCGGTAAAATCTCAGTTTTTGGAGCATGAGTAATCTTAGGCACAAATAACGATTGAATAAAACATTGATTTTTACAAGAAACAGGATCTAAAAAAACAAGTTGTTTTTCAAAGGAGGGGCTTAGACTAGCAAGATCGGGAAAGAAATTTAGGCTTTTAGGGGTCAGCTTCATGCTATTATAAAGGCTAAACGCTTTAACGCTGCCCTTCTCTACATAAGTAAGGCAATAATCATCCCCTAGATAATCCAGCCCTTTTTTTACACAAGCCATAGAAGTTGTGGATTTCCCGGACCCTCCTTTACCCACAAGCATGACACCGCGCTTCTTTGAAACGATTGCCGAGTGACACATCGTAAACCCCATGGCTTCAAACCACCACTGAAGGATAGATCGGAATGGGCTGCTTAAGTCCCAAATGGGAAGCTCTTTTCTATTTCGGATCCAATAAAGAGCCCGTTTTTCTTTTTTATCAAGAAAACTTAAAATGCCCGAACTATATTGCCAAGCAATGCAAAAATTATCCTCAGAGTAAGAGCAAATTTCGCCATGGGAGCCAAATTGATCATAAGACCATGGTAATTTTGGAATGTCGCCACTTGTTTGACTTCTATCCCAAACGTAAATGTTAAGGCCATCTTCAAGGCAATCGCTTTTAACGTGGCTAAGGGCTTGAGTGAGCAAGCAAGATAGATTTTCATCTGAAAAATGAAGATGGATAGTCTTACCAGCAATCTTAATTGTGACTTTTTTTGAAGTGGATTGCTTTGACTGTCTCCAATCTTCTTGAAACCTATTAAAGATCTCGTTTAACGACATGCGGATTCACTTAAAGGCATCGGATAAGGCCAACCCTGTTCATCCACTTCGTGAATGGGGTCTAATTGAAGAAGCTCTTTCATCTCTGTGAATTTTTGTAGGGGCATTAGATTCTTTGGAGCAAAGTCAGAGGGTAATAACTTTACTTCAGGTTCGGAAGTTTCAAAGCTTTTATAAATCAGGTTTTCTTTTTCTAACTCGCTTGCAAAAGCGTCAACTAGGGGTGCGATTTCATTAAAAGGGTGAGAAAATCTATTGGAAAGAGCGTAAGCGATAGCTTCCGGGGAAAAATTTTCCATGAGACGTTCCCAAACATAAGTTTGCTCATTATCTAAGCTATAATAAATCCCTGATAGCAAATTCACAACAACAGCTTCCCCTTCTAGCACTTCGTAGGTGACAAATTGGGAATTGAGCTTGTAAGAATGATTATTCATATAGATTTTTCTTTTTGAAATCAAAAATTTGAATATAATCCATCCTGCTTAATCATCTCAACAAAAAATTATATATTCTATGTCTCATACTATCGTTGATGGCTGGTTACCGAATAAACATCAAAAGCTTCTTCTTGATGCAGCCTTGATTCCGAATCAATCCATAGAAAAATGGGAGGAATGGCTAAAAGAAAAAAATCTTGAAGATATCGATGAAGCTTCCTATAGGCTTTTACCTCTGATTTGGCATCGGCTTCATCATTTAAAGTATCAACACCCGTTAATGTCGCGTTTAAAGGGCGTTTATCTTCACACATGGGCAAAGAATAAGAGATTATTTTACCATGGGGAAGGGATTATAAAAAAACTTCAGGATAAAAACATCCCTGTTTTGCTTATTAAAGGCCCGGCTCTTTTACTTACCTATCAGGATTTTGCCCTAAGACCCATGAATGATTTTGATTTAATGGTAAAACGAGATCAATTTGAGCTTGCAATTCAAGTGCTGCAAGAAAATGGATGGTCGAATGGCAAGCAAAAAAATTTAAGCGCTACCTCATTTAAACTCTATCATGCAGTAAATTTCACAAATGAGGAAAAGATAGCAATCGATCTTCATCAAGCCTTAGTCACAGAACTTGTTGGAGAAAAAGAAGATGCAAGTTTTTGGCAGTTATCTAAAAAAGTTCAATTAAGAGGGTCAATTGAGCCTTATTTACTTTCGGATGAGGATTTATTTTTCCAAACCTGCATTCATGGCTTGCGATGGAACCCTGTCACCTCCTTAAGATGGGTTTTGGATGCTTGCACTATTTTAAATTCCAAGAAGAAGTTTGACTGGGAGAGGGTGCTTAAACTTTGCGAATCTTATAGATTAAAGATTCCCGTTTGGAAAGCTCTCTTTTATTTAAAAGAAAATTACATAAAAGATTTGGATACAACGATTATTCAACAATTTTCTTCCACTACAGAAGAGGAAGAAAGAGAGTATCGTTTTTACCAGAATCCAAGAGGGCTTGAGGGTAAATGGGGAGTCATTTGGACGCATGCCCTAAAGAGAAGACGTTTTAAAAAAGGTTTTTTCAGTCTTGCAAAAGAAATCGTGAATGTCTTTCTTAAATCAAGAAATATTCAAAACTCAAAAGAGTTTATTAGTTTTATCCGAAAAAAATTCTTTGTTATTTTAAGAAGTTGATTCTTTATAATTATTAAGTTATAAAGTTGGTGATTCCCCCGCCTATTTCTTTTTTTTATTAGAGATTATTTAAGATGACGGTTAATCCCCAAAAACAATTTTTTGTCATTCTTCTAATTGTTTTCTTAGGTTTTCTTGGGATTTCAATGCCTTATCTAATCTTCCCGGCCTTATTTCTTAACCCGGATTACGATATTTTAGATGAGAATGCAACCGCTACGGCTCAAGCTCTTTATCTTGGCGTTACTTTAGCGGTTTACCCTTTAGGCCAGTTTGTTGGCTCGCCTATTTTGGGGGCTCTCTCAGACGATTACGGAAGGAAAAAGCTTTTAACGGCAAGCCTTGTGGTATCTGCCTTCTTTAATTTATTGACCGGATTTGCCATTTCGAAACACATTCTTTGGCTCCTTATCGCTTCAAGGTTTGGCGCAGGCCTTATGGAAGGAAACATTGCCATTGCAAGGGCTATGGCTACAGACATCAAAGCCATATCCAAGCAGAAAACCCTTGGTAAAATCAATGCGGCAGCCTCTATTGCCTACCTCATAGGCCCTTTTTTTGGAGGTCTCTTAACCGATAAAAACATATCGGAGTCTTTTACAACAGCTACCCCTTTTTATTTTACAAGCCTTCTTCTTTTGGCGTTAACCGCTCTTGCGGGAGTTGTTTTAAAAGGACAAACGGTGACCCCAAGCAAAATGAGAAGTTTTTGGACAAGAATCAACCTCTACAATCGACTTAAAAATCTTTTCAAAAATAAAACTTTGCAACTTTTAATGATCCTCTCCACTTGCTTTACGATAGCGGTCGATATCTTTTATGAATTTGGGCCTGTTTTTTTGACTTTAAAATGGGACTTAAGTCCAGCAGACCTTATCTACTATAACGGGATTCTTTGCATAGGCTTGGCTTTAGGCAATGGCTTTTTACCTAAATATTTTACCAATAGCCCCTCTAATAGACAGCCTATCATTCTTTCAATTTTTGGGTTTTCTCTTTTGCTTTTATTGATGATCATTACAGAATTTCCTTACCTTATGCTTTTCTTTTTTGGGGTCAGCGGACTTGTGATTGGGCTTGCCGTCACATTGATAACGGTAAAAATTTCTGATTCGGCATCCGATCAAATTCAGGGAGAAGTGTTAGGCGTCCAGCATTCCTTAAGAGTTTTAGGCGACGGGATTATTTGCCTTTTTGGAGGTTTTCTACTTCTTGTCTCATCTAAAGCGATTTTAGTTGCGGCAGCAATGATTGCTCTATTAACTATGATTTATTCCTACTACCGATTGGCTTAAAATCTATGCAAATTGAAAGAATCACGAATAATAACCAAGAAACAGCTCTTAAATTTTTAAATAAATATGAAGACTCTGCCGTTTTTCTTATAGGAAATTTGGAAAGAATGGGCCCAGATATTGGTGAAAGCCAATTTTCAGGAAATTTCAAAATGGTTTTGGATGAGGATAAGATTATCGCTGTTTTTTGTTTGACAAAAGGCGGCACTCTTCTTGTTCAATCAGAAGTTGTCGATCCGCTATTTAAGCTTATTCTAAAAAGTTGCGAAGAGGAAAAAATCCCAATCAAAGGGTTGATTGGAGAGTGGGCTTTTGGAAGTCTATTTTGGGAACATCTAAAATCAATCGGTGTGATTAAAAAAGAAAATTACTTTTGCAAAGAAGTCAATTACACTTTGAATTTAAAGGAATGGAAAGGGCACCCTTCTCTAAAAGCCAGGGCGCTTTCTTTAGAAGACTATCAAGATTGGAAACTTCTTCGAATGGATTATCTTGAGGAACAGGGGTTGCCGACCTCTCTTTCAGAAAAAGAAAGGGTTTACGAATACGGTAATAAGGTTAAGAATAGTCTTGTTTGGGGCTTATTTGAAGAAAATAGACTTTTAAGCATTGCCGAAATCAATGCTAAAACTAATCAAATCGGAACAGTCGGCGGTGTTTACACAGTTGAAAGCGAGAGAAAAAAAGGGCATGGAAGAGCTTTAATGAACCGTTTAATTCATGACTGTAAAGAAAATTTACAACTTCGAAAGCTCATTATTTTTACCGGAGAAAAAGAAAATATTCCGGCTCAAAAACTATACGAATCGCTTGGCTGTCAAAAAGTTGGCCATCTGGCCTTATGTTTTGGCGAATAACCCATAGATTTTTTTAATAAACCTAAAATTAATTTGAAAAAAAGCTTATTTTCTTCTCGGTAAATAATGCCTTATCGTTTAAACTTTTGCCTTTAAAATAATAGGAATTTCGTTGCCATGCAGATCATCCACAAAGATAAAAAATTGGACCTTCCTGAAGGATCCACAGCTAAGAATCTAGCGGATCAGCTAAATTTAAAAAATCCCAATGAGGCGGTTGCCGTTCATATCAATGGCCTTTTAAAGGATTTATCGACGCCTTTAAAAGAGGGAGATGCCGTTCAGTTTTTTAATTTTGAGGATAAAGAGGGTAAAGAAGTTTTTTGGCATACGTCGGCCCATGTTCTTGCGCAAGCGATACTTCGCCTTTACCCTGAGGCCAAACCGACCATTGGACCCCCGATCGAGCATGGGTTTTACTACGACTTTGCAAATCTTAACCTTTCCGAAGACGATTTTCCTAAAATTGAAAAGGAAATGGAAGCGATCGTAAAAGAAAATTATGTTTCTCAAAAAGAGACGTTTTCTTCTAAGGATGAAGCGAAAAAAGCTTTCTCTTCAAATCCCTATAAACTTGAATTGATTGACGGGTTTAACCCGGAAGATGCGTTAACCGGCTATCGACAAGGGGAATTTTTTGATCTCTGCCGAGGCCCTCACCTACATAACTTAGGTAAAATAAAAGCTTTAAAATTGCTTAAAACCTCAGGGGCTTATTGGAAGGGTGATTCTAACAACGAAGTTTTAACTCGAATATATGCGATTACTTTTCCCGACAGAAAGTTACTAAAAGATTACCTGACGCTCTTAGAAGAAGCAAAAAAGCGCGATCATAAAGTCGTAGGGCCGAAACTTGATCTTTTTTCTCTGAAAGAAGAAGCCCCTGGAATGCCATTTATCCACCCCAAAGGCCTTTTAATTTGGGATTCGCTCATTGGTTTTATTAAAGAGCTTCTCCATGAACGCGATTACATAGAAATCAAAACGCCTACCCTAATGAGTAAAGAGCTTTGGGAGCGTTCCGGTCATTGGAAGAATTATCGAGAAAATATGTTCACCTCTGAAATTGAAGGCAGGGAATTTGCCATTAAGCCCATGAATTGCCCCGGTGCCATTCTTTTTTATAAATCCGACTCCCATAGCTACAGACAGCTTCCTTTAAGAGTGGCTGAAATTGGCAACGTGCACAGATTTGAGCCATCCGGTTCTCTTTCTGGGTTATTTAGATGCCGAAGCTTCCACCAAGATGACGCTCATATTTTCATGAAGCCGGAAGATATTCGAGGGGAAATCTTGAATGTTTTAAATTTAGCCGACCTTCTTTACTCCACTTTTGGCCTTGAATACCGATTAGAGCTTTCCACAAGACCTGAATCCGGCACTATTGGAACAGACGAAGAGTGGGAAGTGGCTACAAGCGGTTTAAAAGGGGCGCTTGATGACTCAGGCCGCGTCTACCGCATTAATGAAGGGGACGGGGCCTTCTACGGACCTAAAATTGACTTCCATATCAAGGATGCTCTTGGTAGAACCTGGCAGTGCGGTACGGTTCAGCTTGACATGGCGCTTCCTGAAAGATTCGACATCGAATACACAGCCCAAGACGGCACAAGAAAAAGACCCGTTATGATCCATAGAGCCCTTTTTGGATCCTTGGAGAGATTTTTCGGGATTTTAATTGAGCACTTCGCCGGAAAATTCCCCTTTTGGATATCGCCAAGGCAAATTAGAATTTTGACAGTAGCCGATAGGCATATCGATTACGCCAATGACTTAATGGCCAGATTAAAGAAGCATAAATTTCTTGTGGAAGTGGATGACTCAAGCGAATCGGTTGGAAAAAAGGTGAGGTCGGCTCAGCTTGATCAGGTCAATTATATTTTAACTATCGGTGATAAAGAGCTTGAGAATAAGACGGCTGCTTTAAGAACACGAGATAATGTCGTTCATGGCGAAATCGATATTGATTCGTTTGTCGCTAAGCTTATTGAAGAAAGAAGATTAAAAAATTTAAATTCAACTTATTCTTCTCAATAATCAATACTTTTTCTAGATTAGCTTAAAGGTTTCTAACTCATTTTTTAGTGAGTTAGAGGCTTTTTTAGTAAATCCTATTACAATTTGTTAGTCTTAAAAGAGTTTCTATATGACAAAGAAGAATACGGTCATTGCGGTCAGCAGCTTTAAAGGCGGGACTGCTAAAACGTCAACAGCCCTTCATATTGGATCCGCTCTTTCAAAATTTCATAAGAAGAATGTTTTGCTTGTGGATTTTGATGCGCAAGCCAATCTAACTACAGGCCTTGGCTTTGATCCCGATGAGCATGACAGCATGGCGGAAGTTTTAAAATCAAACAAGAAGCTATCCGATGTGATCCGGAAGACAAGTTTTAAAAATTTAGATCTTATTCCGGCAGACACTTGGCTTGAAAGAGTCGAGGTGACAGATCCTTTAGCAAGCGATCGTTACTCACACGAAAGGCTAAGGGATATCTTAAAAGATGCCCCTTATGATGCCATTATAATCGATACGCCGCCTTCTCTTTGCTGGCTGACAGAATCAGCCCTCATTGCGGCAAAGCACACCCTCGTTTGCGCCACCCCCGAATTTTACAGTATCAAAGGGCTTCAAAGGCTTTCCCAGTTTATTTCCAATGTCAGTGAAAGACACCCCTTGAATGTTTTGGGTGTTTTACTCTCTTTTTGGAATTCAAGAGGAAAAAGCAACGACACTTTTTTAGAAGTGATAGAAGAGACATTTCCTAAAAAAGCATTAAAAGCAAAAGTCAGAAGAGATATCAATGTCTCGGAAGCCTCTATCTTTGGAAAACCTCTTTTTGAAACTGCTCCCGGATCGAGAGCTGCTGAAGATTACAAAGAAGTTACAAAAGAAATTCTTAAGCGATTAGCTTAGTTGTAAAGCCGCTTTACATTTAAAAGGAAAATTATGGCCAAAGTTGAAACTTTGCTTGCAGAAAGACTTAAGAAAAAAGAAAACTCGGTAAAAATTGAAGAGATGGCAAGACGCTCCTCTAAAGGGGAATTGACAAGTTTTTCCGGGGTTTTTCATTTAGCTGAATTAAGCCCTCTTGAAAAGCAGAATCTAAAGGAAATTTTAGATAAGTATAAGGTTCATTCTTATAAGGAAGATGATCTTGAGCGTTTGATTGCTATTTCAAGCGAAGTCAAAGCGATCAATAATCAAGCCGTACTTTTGCACGGGGAGAGAATTAAAAAAGCTCAAAAGATTTTAACCGGGTACCAGGAAGGGGCTTTTACGGCATGGCTAATTGCCTTATACGGCAACCGGCAAACGCCATACAACTTTTTGCAATATTACGAATTTTGCTCAAAAATTCCCTCCAACTTAAAACAGCAGTTTGAAATGATGCCAAGACAAGCCATTTACACATTAGCTGCAAGGGATGCGCCGATTGATTTAAAGTGCCAGCTTATTCAAGAGCTAAGCGGCAAGACCAAGCATGAAATATTAACTGCCATAAGAGATTTATTTCCCCTAAAAGAATCGGATAAAAGAAAGCAAAAGATTTCAGTTCAAATCACTAATGATTTGCAAAAAATCCTTGCTACTTTTGAGTTAAGAAAATTTAAGCTAAATCAAGAAGAAAAGAAGCATCTTTTAAAACTTGCTCAAGACCTTATGAAAGAGATCAAGCAAAAATAGCATACGTTTTAGTAACTTTATAAAGAGCTTTTAAAAAGTGGGTTTTGTATGTTAGGGACTTTTGAATTAATTGTAATTTTTTGCATAGCACTTCTCTTATTCGGCAGTAAACGCCTTCCGGAAATTGCTAAAAGCCTAGGGCAAGGGGTTCGCGAGTTTAGAAGAGCTTGCCAGACAGACGAAAAGGAAGCCGCTTCCTATGACACCCGAGAAGACTCTAACCCTAAGTGATTTTGAAGGTCAAGCCAACCTTCCCTTTTGGGACCATGTTGAAGAGCTTAGAAAAACGATTTTACGATCGCTTCTGATAGCGGCTTTTTTTTCTTGCTTAGCATTTAGTTTTTCCACTTATTGGATAGATCTGTTCAAATGGCCGGCAGAATTTCCATCTTCCTTTGAAAAGGGTTTTACAGAAAGAATAGTTAATAGAGAATCCGTATCTCAAGAATTTAATCTTCCCGAATCTTTTCATGTCCTAGATTTAAAAAATGGGAAGCTTGAAAGCAGTAAAGTGGTTCTAGAGCCGGAAGGGAGTGTGACCTATCATTATTTTCTAAAAAAACCGGTGTTTATTCTTACCCATCCGCTGGATGGTTTTTTAATCACAATTAAATTTTCAATTTTGATAGGGCTTGGGTTGTCTTCGCCTTTTTGGGTTTGGCAAATTCTTACCTTTATTGCTCCGGCTTTCAAAAGAAATACCCAAAAGCATCTAGTTTCATTCTTTTTTTGTTCCTTTTTTTGCTTTTCCCTAGGGGTTTTTTTAGGATTTAAAATTATTCTACCGATGGGTGTTGCCTACTTTTTATCAGTCAACGAATCGATGGCCTTATCCTATTGGTCTCTCCTCTCTTATATGGACTTCTCTATCATGCTTCTTTTAGCAGCAGGCATTTCTTTTGAGGCCCTTGCCGTCATGCTTTTATTGGTTAAAAAAGGGGTGATAACCCACGCTTTTTTTAATCGGTGGCGAAAGTTAAGCTTTTTGGCCTGTTTCATCTTGGGAGCTCTTTTAACACCGCCCGATGTTCTCTCTCAGGTAATCCTAGCCCTTATCCTTTATAGCTTTTACGAATTAGCTTTTCTCTACGCTTTTTTAAAGCAAAGGTTTAATTTTTAATCTTAATAGAGTTTTAATAATTAAATAATTTAAAAATAAATGAAGTTTTATATTAAAACAAATAAACTTTTGTATTAAAATAAAATTAGAGAAAGAGTATTTTCTTTCTTAATCCAGTTAAGGATAATTGGAGAGATCATGAACGCGCAGCAAGATATAAAAAAGATATTTCATGATTTGATGACTCAAAAACAGGGTCAAGTGTTCCTTTGTTCGAAAGATATGACCCTTCGCGTGTTCGATGACGGTTCTAAACTCTCCATGTCTTGTCCTGTCTATTTTGGAAGCAATTACCTTCCAGCAAGCGTAAGAGATGCTATTAAAAAAAATCCCCCTTTTGGAAGTCAGTTTTCTTTAAAAACTTATTTCATCGTGGATGAAGAGCATTATCGCATTTTCCTAAACTATATCGGCTCTACAGAAGAATTAACCAATATGAAATTCTTTCGCCTAATGAAGGAATTCGAGTTCATGGTTGAAGAATGGCGGATTTTTTTAGATGAGCATGACAAGCAAGATTTAATCTACATTTGGAAAAATCGTTAAGCTTTATAAGGTTTTGCTGTTTACCTTCTTGCTTGATCGGATTTGTTTTCTCAACTTAAAATAGAAGAAAAAGTTCAGGGAAAAGTGAATCAGGAAAAAATAAGCAGCATTTTAAAAAAAGTGGCGAAAATTGGCGATCCTAAGTTTTTAGAGACCGCTTTTTCTTTTACTGCTTCTGAAAGAAAAGATAGAGACAAATTAGTTCCTGATAATTTACAAAGAACAATCGTTGATGAGCAAGACGACTTATCGAGGCGATTGGATTACAGCCTTTTAATGGATAGCGCCTCTGTTAGGAATGTTTTAAAAACAAGAAGGCTTGCCAATTTACTTATTGATGAAAAAGGGGCTCTAAAGCCTGATATAATAAGAAAGGCAATCAGCCTGCTAAAAAACCATCTCTACTCTTTAGGGCCTTCAAGACAAGATGAAGGCATTCGAAACAAACATATCCTCCAAGCATTAGAACTTTTGGATTCTGATAAAGAGCTGAAGTTCTCCCTGCAGAAAATTTTTAAACCCTATCAACATAAACAAGCGGAAGAAATTATTCGTCAAACTTTAAATTTGACAGATAAGACAGTCGTGACAGATGCCCATGCAAGAAGAGCTGCCCTTGCCGCTTGGTTTTGCTATTTAAGGCAAGCTGTCGGCTCATGCTTTGCGACAGCCCCGGCGATTATTTTGCATGATGAGCAGCCTCATCAATTCATGAAAGATATCAGCGAGCTCTTTGGCACAGGCAGGTTAAAAAGAACTTTTGAAGGGGTTGAGTATTCAGTTCCCTTATGCACAAGCTCGGGCAGAGGCGGCTTAAATGAGCTTGTCTTATTCCCTGATGATTTTGAGGACGGTATAAAAAGACTTTCTGAAAACCCGGGTCTTATTGCAAGTCTTGAAGCTGCGGATGTTTTAAATAAAGAGGATGCCCTTAAAGAAAGAATCCGCGAGCTAAAAAAGCATCTTCACCAAGTTTTTGAAAAATTTAAAGATGATCATGGAGTTAAGTTTTTTTCTGCCGAAGGGATTTTGAAGCGAATCCTCATGAAAAAATATGAGATTACAGAAGAAGACCTAAAAGAATTTAAAAAAAGACCAAGAGGGATGATTCATGGAAGTTTGCTTTTGCAAGTCCCTCAGGGGAGTAAAGGAAGCGGTGGAAAAGGAGAAGCTTGCTCATCTTATGAAGCTGCTTTAAAGCGAGCTGAGATTGGCTACAAAATGCTTCATAATAACACTCTTTTAAGATGCTGGGAATACACCCTCGCCTCTTTTGCTGAAACTAAGTCTGAATTTGCAAAATGGAATCTTTACTCAAGTTTAGGCTTAAAGCCGGATGAAGAAGGCGGCATAGGTGAAGCTCTTTTTCAATACCTGAAACTTAGGCTTGATGAAGCAAATCGAAAAGTTGAAGAGTATCAACTCGAGTATGAGCAAATCTTTACCCAAGTCAAGACCCTTGAATCCCGGATTCGACATGCCGGAGAAGAAGAAGCCAAATGGATAAAAGTTGAGTATCAAACAAGAGTTAATGAGCTTAGAACTATTGAAGAGCTAAGGGATAAAGCTCATGGAAATGCAAGGCGCTTGGCCGGAATGTATGATCTTCTCCTGGATCACTACCTCGATCTTTTTCCAAAATACTTTCAGGAAGTATATGACCCTGAAATGGTGGAAATGACGCAAGGACCCTACGATGATAGCCCGGCCGGCTTTAGACTTCTTTATAAGCATGGAAGGTCTAATAGCGCGCAGTGGACGCCAATTAGAGACCCCCAGGAATTTATCCAAAATTTAGCGGCTTTCTTTACGGCGGCTGAAAGAGAGCTTCATAATGAGCCTGATTTCAAGGGGGCTCAAGAAGTCTTGTCTGAAATAACAACGGCTATTGTGACCCATATAAGGACAGATAAATTTCTTGAGACGGCCTTCCACCGAATGGCGAGAGCCCACGGGATGCCGATTATTGAAAATCCTCTTGAGCATCTAGATAAAGTTGAGAAAAAACCATGGGTTTATACTTCCGGGGGAAACCTGCATACTCTCGTTAGCGTCTACTTTTTAAGAAGCTCTAACCCATCTTCTTTAAATCGATGGGTTGAAAATCCCATGGAACTGCTTGTTTTCATAGCAGACACGCTTAAGAAAGTTCCTTATAAACAAATGGAAGCGTTTGTTAAAAATGAAAGAAAATCGATGCTTATGCATTCTCCGACTCACGCTTTTTTATTAAAACCCGGATTTTGCGGCTTAAAAAAAGCTTGGGAAAACGGGGACTTTACCTTTACTTGGGTTCGGGACCATTTAATTCTCCCTATGGAACAATTTGCTGCAAACCTTATGCTTAATGAAGATATGATGGAGTATCTTGTGAAAAAACTTTCACTGGAGGTTCCTTTAAACTACAAACATTATTTTTTAAAATTATTCGGTCAAATGAAAGGTTCTATGCGCTGCCGGGATTTTAGAAGCCACCTTGCGACCACAATTGATCATGAAATGGGTCTAAAAAATAAAGGCATCCCTGTTTTATCGGCGGCTAAAATAGATAGCCTTCTTTTTCAAGAGATTCCTCTTTTTCCGATCTACCAGCTTAGGGATAGAGTCCAAAAAATTATTTCAAGGCTGGATTTGGAAAGCGATACTTTTAAAAAAGAAATCCTTTCCCTTTTAGATAAACTTGTTGAAGAAGTTCCACGTGAAAATGTTCTTGGCGCCAAAACGCTTTATGAAACAATTCTTGGTCTAACCTGTTTAGTAAAGGGCGAGACCTCGCTTCCCTTTGATCTTATTGACAAGATCAAGCTTTTGATGGAAAGCGAAGGGTTTGCGATGCCAAGACCTATCATTTTTGCAGATACCAATTGGATACAAAATGATTTTGGTTTTGTATTAAATCCCGGCAATGGAAAGCTCGAACTTTGGCGGATGGATCGCTACGCGATTGAAGGCGAACCTATGGCCAGCTGGAAAATGTGGCTTGACGGTACAAGAAAGCATCCTGATTGGGGCATATTTTACAATGCTTACGAATATCAAATTTAAAAAATAAAATTCCTTAAAATCTTTTTTTTATTCTACACAATTCTTTTTTTTAAAACGCGTGCGCAAGTGTTTTCTTATCAAAGAAAAGAATTGTTTATTTGCTATTATTTAAAATAAATTATTAACAAATTTTTTTATTAAAAAATAGCTTTACACACCTTTTTCAACCAATATTTCAAATAGATTGACTTTTTAATAAAAATAGAATAAAAAGTTACCGAACTTTGGCTATTTTTAACAAAAAATCAGTCTTTCATGAAGATTTTCTCTTCTAATCATTGATTTTTTGCCGACTTTGAAGCGTTTTATACCCTCATGGATTTCCACTTAAAGCCATTTTCTAAGCGTAATCTTTCTGGCAGATCGGCTTTCAATCCATCGCCGTAATAAATTTGGAGTTAAAATGAAATTAATAAAAAAAATCGCTCCCGCTTTTATCGCTCTTAGCGTTTTAGCAGGAAGTCTTTATGCTGACCCAGATGATTTGGGCGATATCAGTCAGCGTGATCAAGAATTAGAAGAAAGAGACTGGGATGCCCTTGCCCAATATTTGCAATCTCTTCGAGAAAGAAAGTATAAAGAGGTTCGCGGTGAATCCGGTCAAGGAAGAGACGGCCAGGAAGATCGATTACGCGATACCGGCGATGATGAAGATGAAGAAGAGTCTGAAGAAGACAAAGAGGGCGATGAGGAAAAAGACAAAGAAGATGATGAGCCGATCCTACTTTTAAGCGGCGATGTCCGTATGGACTGGAGACGCAAAACCGAAACTTTAAACGGTCATCAGCTTTTTGGCCCTAATGCTATTGATAGCCGAGGCAGAAGACGCGGCAGAAACAAGTTTGACGTAGAGTTTAATCTTAGACTAGATTACATCCAAAGATGGAATTGGGCAACTATCCAGCTTCAGTTTGATAACTCAGCAGGGATTGATGATGAGATTGAATGCCGTAAAAATACCGTTAATTTCTTTACCGGCGAGCCTATCATAGTTTGTCAAAAAAATGAACTTTTCGGGAGCGGATCTTGCTTGGATACCTGCTTAAAGAGAGCTTATTTTGGCTTCAGACTTTACGATGAGTGCGATACTACCATTGACATCGAAATTGGAAGAAGAAACCTTTACCAGGTATTTGATTCCAAAGTAGAATTCTTAAGTAGATTTGACGGTATTCTTTTTAAATACGATACTTCCTTTGACTGGGTCGGTGAGTATTATGTCCATGCGGCTGCTTTTGTTGTCGATTTTAGAGCCGACCATTATGCTTGGGTTGTTGAAACGGGTTTATTAGACATTCGAAAAACCGGAATCGATTTAAAATATAGCTTGATTGACTGGCGAAAAAACGGCAGGAACCGCTGCTTTAAAAGACATCCTTTAGGCACTGAGTTTGTAGTTTCACAAGTAGCCGGCTATTACCACATGAAGCCTTCTTGTCTTAATTTTAACCTTCCCACGGTGTTATTTGCCGCAGCTCTTGTCAACCAGGATGCGGAGCCTTTGGTAAAATTTGGCTTAGACAGCAAACAGAACTTTGCTTGGTATGCCGGAGTTCGCTTCGGCGAAGTTAGAAACAAGGGCGACTATGCCATAGGAATTATGTACCAGTGGGTAGAAGCTCAGTCCGTGCCAGATCCTGATATGTCAGGTATCGGTACAGGAAACGTGCTCGATCAGTATTTTTATTCTGAAGGGGCCGGAAACACAAACTTTAAAGGATGGCGTATTGAAGGGCTCTATGCTTTTTCAGACAATATCAGCGTAGACACAAGAGTGCAGTGGTCTTCAAGGATTAAAAAATTCCCTTTTAACCCCTGGAGCCATAGCTATTCTGAATTCAAAACAGAAGTCATTTACGCTTTCTAATCGTTAGTTATTGCAAGGCCCTTAAGAAAAGGGTCTTGCTTAATTTCCTTCTTGATGAGCTTCCCTTTCCACTTTCTTTCCAATAACATTAGCCAAATAAGCGCTAAAGATTAGAGTTAGAATCCCAATCAATGTAAATCCCCGATCGGGTCCAACATTAATGATTTCCTTGATCGCATAGACAAGAAAAGAGGCAATCAGGACTCCGACAAAGCTTAAGAAACTATTGGCTGCAATAACAGCGCCCCTTTGGTTATTCGGGCTTTTAAGTTGGATATAGGCATCTAGAGGGATTTGATAGATGCCTCCAATTGAGCCAAGGCCAAATATAAATAAAGCCGATAACATAAGGTTGTTTGAGAAAAAATCTAAAAGAAAAAAGAGAATGGCAAGCATAAAACAGGCAACTGGCACAGCAGCAAGAAGGATATTTTTTCCGGATAGCCAGCCAATAGTGTAGGAGCCGATCGCAATCCCTATAGCGCAAAGCAAGAAAAGATAGCCTCCTTCCGTATCGGTTAATTTTAGCTCTGTCACAGCAAAAGGAATAAGATTCAGCTGTACAAAAGCTGCAATTAAAAGAAAAAAACTGGAAGCAAAGATAATTGTTAAAAGAGGCGGAAAAACTTTAATATCAAAAAGTGTTTTAATAATTTCGCCGATGAAAACAGGCTTTAGCCTTTTTTGAGGGTCAACCGGTAAAGTCGTTTTAATAAACAAGCTTCCAATCAGGCCGATGAGTGAAAAAATTAAGCAAAAGGCACCGCCTGATAAATAGCTTCGATCCGTGACATCCAGGATGAAAGATGCCAAAAAAGTCCCGGCTATGATGGCAAGATAGGTAAAGGCTGTTAAGACCCCGTTTGCTTTTGAAAGCAAATTTTTCGGAACAATTTCCGGAAGGATGCCATATTTTGAGGGGCCGAAAATCGTGCTTTGAAAAGCGTAAAGAAAAAGGGAGATAAAACAAAAAACTTTGCTTTGTAAGTAAATCGACAGAATACCAAGCAAAGAGATAAAGACTTCAAATACTTTTGTTCCGACAATTAATCGGCTCTTAGAAAGCTTATCCGCGGCTTGGCCTGAGATGGCGGCAAAAAGAAGAAAAGGAATCACAAATATAGAGCCTGCAAGGGATAAGATTTCATAGCTGTTCTCGATCCCTTCGAGGTCAATAAAAAGGTAGATGACAAGCAGCTTATAAAGATTGTCGTTTAAGGCCCCAAAAAATTGGGCTATGTTTAAACCATAAAATGATTTTGGCAGGGCTCTATTTTCACCTTTAGCTAATCCTTCAATTGCATCTTTTGGCTCACTCATCTAGTTTCTCGATAGCTTTTGAGAAGCTTCAAGACCAAGCCAGCCTAAAATCGTCCACTCTTGAAACCAGAAATGAAGGTTTTCTTTCGCTTCTTCAAGAAGAGGTCCTTCTTGATTTTCAAGCCAGGAGCAGACATTTTCAATAGAGCTGCCTTTTTCAAATTGCTTTAAGAGGAAAAAGGCTCCATAGGAAATTTCTTTCCAAACCACATTCAGTTCTTTGGATCTAAAAACGACAAACACTCGTTTCCCCTTTTTTAGCTCCGGAAAATCATGATCGACCCAATGTTCTGGAGGGTGTTTCAAAATGGCTTCTCGAAATTGGGGGATGGAATATTTAAACTCCAAGATAAATAAATGAGGCTGCAGGCGAATTTTTTGGGTAAGAAGACCTTCAGCCCCTTCTTGTGTGGCTTCAATAAAATTGATAGGAGCTAATTCTTTTTCTACAAAAGATAGATTAAAAGCAAGGTCAAGACAAGCGCTTTCATAAACAAAGCGTTTATCCTTATCATGGTAGTTCTTTTGAATCCATTCCGGGAAATAATCCCCTAAATTATTAAGAGACCAATGATTCGGAGGATAGGCCAATAAAAATGGCTCAGCTAGCAAATTATTGAAATCGGAATACCCAAAGATTCTTGTGAGAACAGGAAAATTTTCTTGCATGATTGTAAGAAGCCGCCACCAATACTGCTGATTATAGATTTCAATTCTTTGAAAGGGCGCTAAAGTTTTGCTTGGATTAATCCAAAAAGCCGCTTCATCTGAAATAGGTCTTCCTGAAGGGGATTGAGCTAGGATCTCACTGCCATTATTCATCCGGCGTGTGATTATGGATGCAAACCAGTATTGCAAATCCTTTAAGGATTTAGGCGGTGATATACTCTCTTTCATAGCGACGCTTCGATGCATTTGCTTTTAAAGGGGTTTTTAAATTGAGATGCTGGAATTTCTGCTGAATTTTTTTAGCTTTCATTGCTTCTTCGCAAGTCTTTTCATAGCTGATAAAATTTTCATCCCATTCAAGAAGTGTGGATACACCGCCGGTTAATGGGTAAACTTCCTCATATAATTTCCAAACTTCGTCTTTCACATAATCGTCATGGGTATCAAGCAAATAATCCCCCTTATCGGAATGTCCGGCCAAATGGATTTGAAGAACTCGGTCAAGGGGTAAGTTACGGATGTATTCATTTGGAGAAAAGCTGTGATTTCGGCTTGACACATAGATGTTATTCACATCTAGCATCATGAAAATATCGGCTTTTTCAACAATGGCTGAGTAAAATTCCCATTCCTGCATTTCATCATTTCTAAAAGAAACATAAGAAGAGAGATTTTCAAGGGCAAAGGGAAGCTCTAGATAGTCTTGAACAATACGAGCTCTTTCAACGACATAATCAATCACTTCCTTCCGATAAGGAAGAGGCAAGAGATCATGAAAATGGGCGCCCGGTTTTTTACCCCAGCATAGATGATCTGAAATCCATGGGGTTTTGGTAATCTTTGCAAGCTGTTTTAATTTTTTCAGATAGTCGAAATCAAGAGGGGCCGGGCTGCCAATGCCTAGGGTAACCCCATGCTGAACTACCGGAAAACGTTCTAAAATTCTCTCTAAATTTTTTAAAGGCATCCCGCCTTCGATCATAAAGTTTTCACTTATAATCTCAAACCAATCGATCATAGGCTCACTATTGAAAATATCATGAAAGTGAGGGGGTCTAAGGCCTATTCCGATGCCTAAATTGGGTATGTCTTTATTTTTCATAAGTCTTAAATGGGGTCATTTTTTCAAAATCTGAACATACTGAAGAAATTGAATTAAACCAAGTACTCATTCGAATTTTTTTTAATTTTTCGCTGGTCGAAAAAAATAAAAACTCTCAAAAGAGAAAACAATCTCTACGAGAGTTTTAAGATACGATAAAGTATTAAAGGACTATTCTTTTACGGCGTTAATACGCTTTCCCTTTAGTTTAGCAGCTACAACTTTGACAGCTAAATTTTTATCGGCAAAAGCGCATTTTCCTGTATGTTTACAGTCCCCTTGCCCGGCGCAACTATTACTGTCTGTTTTGCAAGCATTCAAATATTTGCATTCATTGGTTCCGTTGCAATATTGGCTTGCGACTTTCCTTGCAAGTTCTTTTCCTTTGGCGTCTAAACTGTTATAGATCTTTTCGCCTTCTTCGTTCAATTCTAGCAAAAGTTCGTCTTCTGTCATTAAATGATAGTTCATATTGGCTTGATTCGGATCATCATCAAGAACTGTACCTGCAGGCTTTTCGGAGTGTTTATCTAGATTTGTGTCTTTAGCTGACAACTTGCCTTGAGAAAGAACACAAGTACCGCTCATAATTCCGATTAAAGCTAGACGGGATAATTGTTTTTTTTTCATGACAGACCTATTTTTTTAACCCAATTTATTAAAAAAGTGCCATGGAAGTAAAACTTCCATGGCACTTAAAAGTAACTTAAATATTATTTACCAGCGCATCCGCTGCCGCTTGTTGGAGCTCTGCAGCTAGATCTTCCTGAGCAAGAAGAAGTTGAAGGCTGAGAGTAAGTTGGTCTTGCAGCGCAAGAAGAAGCTGAAGGCTGAGAATAAGTTGGTCTTGCAGCACAAGAAGCGCTTGGCTGTGATGGATAATAGTAGCCATCAGATTCGGCTACTTGTCTATTGGACGATCTTTGGTTATAGCTCTGTGGTTGTCCTTGTACCGGTGCGGTTCTTGGCATATTTTGGTAGCTGCCGTTTGAACTGCTACATCCGGATTTGCCGCTACAGCTATGTCCGTTGCTTGGTTTTTGAGAGGATTCCCAGCTTTTTTGATTTTGCCATGCTGAGCTTGCAGGTTTTTGCGTTGTGCTTGGAGATTGAACAGATGTGGGGGTTTCTTGGCTTTTTTGTGTTTCAACATCAGAGAACATCATGTCGTTCTCAGCGATTTGGCGATTTAATCTTGGATTTCTTTGAGAAGAAGATGATGAGGAAGTTGGCTGTCCGCCGCAGCTTGATTTATAAGAAGTTGATGGGCTTGAACCGCAACTTCCTGCGCCGCATTTAGCTGCAGCTATGTAATTATCCATGTCAGAGCTAACTTGGGCTGCTCCAGCAGACTGAGCTATTAACATGGCACCGCTCATGATCCCAGCAAGAGCCATTTTCTTTAAGTCTTTTTTAAAATCAATTTTTTTCATAGTCACTCCTCAAAGTGGTTATTTTCTTTAAATCTTGTCAGCTTTTTTTTAAGTACATAGCTTTTCTAACTAAAGAAAGGCCTCCATCTTTTGTCTATTTTCTTTGTAGCAAATGGTCTAAGTTCATGCAAGAAATTTTTTAAATCCAAAAAAAAAATTGTTTTTTTATATTTGTTAAACTATAAATATCTTTACTGAAAAATTTTTTTTTATTTTTGTAAGTTAGAAATAAAAGGTTAAGTTAATTAAAACTTTAACTTTTTTAATTAGAAAAAATATTAAATGAAAAACTTAGATGAAATTTTCTTAACTTTTCAAGCTCTTGAAAAACAATTGTTTAAAAGATAGTATTTTGACATTTATATCTGCCTCTTTTAAGTTTAAACAAAATCACGGACGATCGATGAAAAAGAACCTTATTTTAATTACCCTTCTTATAGCCTTGGTTTCTTTTATTTATTTTAAGGTCAAAAAATCCGACTCGGAAGAGAATGACTTAAAAATCATTGTTAAAAAAAGCTATCTTTCCAATGAAACAAAGCCCCTTTTGATTAGCGCGGCCGCAAAGACTCTAAACACTAACTCCAAAGTCATGAGCGAGCAAGACCTCATGGAGAAATTCGATGAGGCCTTAAAAAAAGAAGAAAACCTGATTAAATTTTTTCAAGTTTATAAAGAGAAGTTTACCAGACAAGAAATTCGAGAGATGCGAAAACTTCTGGAAAAGCCTATTTTTAAAAAATATTCGAAAGAATCGCCTGCTCTATTTCAAGCCAATCAAATACTCGTTCAAGAAATTTTAAGAGAGATCATAGAAAATGAAGGAAAAGAAAGAGAGCATTTAGGTTTCTAAGCCCTTAAAGTTTATCTAATTGCGGATAAAAATTTCTTTAAAAATAACCTTGCAGTAGATATAATTTCTGTCTTCATTAAAGGTTTTTTTCCATGTCAGCCAATTTGACTTTCAAACAAGCAATTATTCCCTTGCTTCTCTTATTTTTTGGACATTTTTTAATCGATTTTATGATTGGCATCTGGCCTGTTTATAAAACGCTTAATCATCTAGACCTTGGGGCCGCCGGAATCATTACCTTCTTGGCTGTTTTTTTAGGAGAAGGCCTTCAGCTTTTTTTTGGACCTGTAGGGGACTTGGGCTATCGAAAAACCATCCTGATGTTTTCTTTTGTTTTTGGGATAGCCCCTTGTTTATATGCATGCACAGAGAACTACTTTGTCTTAGGCATGCTTCTTTTCTTTGTTTGTGTTGCCTCAGGGGCTTTTCATACGGCCGCCTCAGGTCTTCTTGGAAGTTTAACCCAAGATAGAAAAGGGTTATTTATTACTTTTTTTGCAGCAGGAGGAGCTCTTGGGTTAAGTTTTAGCCAGCTTGTTTATACAAAAATTTTTGAAGCAGGAAGCGAGAAGACACTCTTTTTGGCGCTCCCTTTATTTTTAATTCTAGGACTTATTTTAGCGTATTTAAAGGATTCCAATCCTGCTAAAACTCAGGACGGGAAAGCAAAATTTTTCAATCTCGCGGATTTAAAATTATTTTTTAAAAATAAAAGGCTGAGACTCCTCTATATTTTACAAGTGACCAATCAAACAGTTGTTTGGGCGTTTATTTTTTTGCTTCCGGATTTACTTAGAGACAGAGGGTATCCTGAGTGGTTAACCTTCGGGGGAGGGCATTTAATTGCGATCTTGGGAGGCGCTATTATGATGATACCAAGCGGCTACCTGTCTGACAAAAAATCACCGAGGGCTGTTCTTTTATCTGCGACCTGTATCGGGGCAAGCCTTTTTTATTGTTTTATCTTCTTAAAACATCTCACTCTGATTGCTTTAATTCCCTTAATCTTTCTAATGGGGGCTTTTTTAAATTTAGTGAATCCGTTGTCTATTTCCTATGGTTTGAAATCCTTCCCCGAGAAGCCGGGTCTTGTCAGCGCTGTTTTAATGGGCCTTGTTTGGATTATAGCAGAAGGGATCGGTCAAGGAGGCGGGGGTCTGTTAACCAAACTTTTTAGCGAAGATTCCGCTGCAAAAGCTCTTTCTCTAATCGGTTTTTTGTTTATACCGGCTATTGCCTCTGCTTTTCTTTTACCGAGAGCTGAACCTAAGACCCTGCAAGAGCCTTTGGTTATGTAGGGGCTTTTCAAAGAGGTGTCTAGTAATTTTTATTTTAAATATTTTCTTTTAAAAAAGAAGACGGATCAGTATACTAACATCTTAAAATAATGAAATTTAAGCCAAACAGATGATTTTTTTAGTTTTTTTACTTTATGCCCTTTTTGGAAGTATTTTTACGATTGCAAAAGTAGGCCTTGAGTACACTACCCCCCTTTTCTTTGTGGGCTCCCGAATGTTTGTTGCCGGGATTTGCATTTTGACTTATGCCTACTTTAAGGAACCGACAAAGTTTTGGAGTAATTTTAGAAACGGATCCACCATCCTAAAGCTTGGTTTTTTTAACATTTACCTAACGAATGTCTTTGAGTTTTGGGGTTTGCAGTACCTAACTTCATTTAAAACCTGTTTCATTTATAGTTTGTCCCCCTTTCTTTCCGCCCTATTTTCCTATTTTATATTTTCAGAGAGACTCACCTCTCGCAAATGGCTTGGATTTGCAGTCGGCATTTTTGGTTTTGTTCCTATTTTAATGGCTCAAGGACAAGGGGAAGATCTTGCGGGACAGCTTTTTGTTTTTTCCTGGGCTGAACTTTCTGTTCTTGCCGCCACTATTACAAGCGTTTATGGATGGATCCTGCTAAGATTGCTTGTCAATGAGAAAGGCCACTCGCCCTTTATTGTAAACGGCCTAAGCATGGTTTTTGGGGGAGCTTTAGCGCTTTTGCACTCTTTTTTTACGGAAGCCTGGGATCCAATTCCTGTGACAGAATTCCTGCCGTTTGCTGAGGCTGCTATCGGCCTAATGATTATTTCCAATTTTATCTGCTATAATCTTTATGGCTTTTTACTGAAGCGCTTTTCAGCCACCTTTATGTCTTTTGCCGGTTTTACAACGCCTGTTTTTGCAGCCCTCAATGGCTTTATATTTTTAAATGAAACCATTACTTTGCCTTTTGTTTTTTCAATGGTTCTTGTTTTTGCCGGCCTTACAGTCTTTTATCAGGATGAGCTCCAAAAAGAGCCTCTATTTCAAAAGATACCGGAAAAACTTCCTTCTTAATTATTTATAAAAAAGAAGAAGGAATGTTTTTAAATTTGGTTAAAGAATAATGTAAGAAATCAGCAAAGTTATTTATATTGCTTTAGCTTCTTTGCCTTCCTGACCGGTCTCTTCAAAAGCTTGTTTTTTTTTCGAAATGCGTAATTAAGAAATTTACACAAATTTTTTTCTTCACAAAAATAGCCTTTGTACAATATGACTAAAAAAGTATAACCTGCTAAGTAAGCAAGAGTTAGTTGGAAGTAAGTTTTTTAAATACCTGATTTAAAATAACTTGTACGTTAATAATAAGAGTTTAAGGAGGTCTTGCTAATGGTGGCCTCAAGAGTTGAAGGAGAGGACCTCTTCTTCATTAATAAAGAAATCTATCATGAAGAATTAAATAAAGTTATACAGTCCGTCCTGCCTAAATTTGATCGGATTGCAAAAAACTTCTTTTTAATAAACCTTTGCTTTTGGCTTTTAATCGGAGTTGAAATTAGCGTACTGCTTATTTTCTTTTCCTGGTTTTTGAAATCCTCTCTTGTAGCTCTTGGTATTTCTGCTGTTTTCCTAACGATCTTCACCTACTTTATCCTCAGGATGTATTTTATTTCTAAAAAACCGGAGCAATACGAGGATTTTTTAGAAAGGTATACAAGAGGTGCGAAATCGGTCATCAAATATCGGGATGGCATCCCCGAACATCATTTTGCGTTAGCGGCATCTTACTCAAAGCTTGCGTCTGCCCTTCACGATAGAGAATACACTTTCTTTAAGCCCCCTTTTGGGCTTTATGCCATCTCTCCAACTCTTGAAAAAATCAGCTGCTCAAGTTTCTGGCGCGATTTTCATTGCATGAAGGAGCTTTTATTGAAAAGCTGCATTGAAGAGCATCACAAAGTGGTTCAGTGCGAGCCAACAAGCCTTGAAGTCCATGCCGCGTTAGCAAATGCTTACGTTCAGCTTTCAACGCTATATGTCGATCCTCGAAAAACTGAAACTTTCGATGAGGACCGCTGGATTCCTTCCAACAAATTTGATGATGAACAAAAAGAAAAATTTCAATATGCCGCTCTCAAGGCCGTTGAAGAGTTCAAAATCTTAAATCATTTTGCTCCGAATGATCCTTGGATTCACTCGCAGCTTGCTTATAGCTATCATGACCTTGAGATGCCGGAAGAGGAAATTAAAGAATATGAAGCTATTTTGAAGCTTCGTCCTGACGACAAAGAGACTCAATTTAAATTAGGCAAGCTGTATTTCAGCCAAGGCTATGCTGCCAAAGGCCTTAGAATTTATGAAGATTTGAGAAGAACAAACTTCAAAAAGGCCGAAGAGCTCCTTGAAAGTTACGGAAACAATCTTCAATTTTAATAATAGACTTCTTTCGAAACTCGCTTTGATTGGAAGAATAGGTTATCTTATGCTTTCAAAATTTATCAAAAAATTTGCATAAAACCAGCCCATTCTTCCAATCAAAGCGAGTTTCGAAAGAAGTCTAATAAATTCATTATTTCAAAATAGTCTAACCTTATCCATCATTTTGAAAAACAGCAGTTCAGCTCTTTCATCTTAAGAATAAAAATCACTCATGAAAGCTCATAAAGAATTTGCTTTTAAAAAATAAAGTTGTTAACTCGTGTATCATAAATGGTATTGTAATTAAAGTTCTTGATTTCAACGCTAAATCATTTGCTTTTAAAGAAGTGCTTTTTGAAATCAAAATAGGAATAGAAAAAAAATTCCTGAGGTGGAGAGTATGGAAGATCCGGTTGCAAAAGAAGAGGCAAAAACCCCAAAAAAGAAAAGCAGATATCCTTTTTGGCTGCTCGCTCTTTTGATCGTTTGCTTTGGGGGTTTTATTGCTCTACTTTTAAAACCGGATAATAAAACACCTGCTTCAAGCCTTGTTTTAAATCAGCTTGAGGCTATCAAAAACAAAAACTACACTGAGGCCTACTACGCCTTTACCTCAAAAGAATTTCAAAAAAAATACCCTCTTAGCGCTTTTAATCAAACGATCAAAAGCCATCCTTTGATCACTCTTCCAATAAATGTTGAAGTCGATAAAGTTGAGGAAACACCGAAGCATTCCGCTGTTGAAGTTTCACTTTCAGATAAGCAAGGGTTAGCTTTAACTCTAAGATACCTTCTATCTAAAGAAAATGACGAATGGAAAGTGTCGGATTGGTCTATTGATAATATGAGCGGCACTCTTTTCGAAGACAAAGAAAGCGCGAAAATCAGGCAATCGATTTTAAGCTATATCAAAGACCTTGAAAAAGATGACCTCGACAAAGCTTACTATGACCATTCAACAAAGGCCTTAAGGGATTCGGCAAGCCTTGAGCAGTACCGCAACTTGATAAAAAAATACCCGATCTTAAAAGATCAGGGTGCGCTAAGAATCAGGGATATTGCCATCCACGAAGGGCAAGCGACTATTGAACTTGAGCCTAAAGCTTCCTCCCAAATTCATATTTTGATAGAAATGCTTTATCAAAATGGAGCTTGGCTTGTAGATAATATTCATATTGTGGACCCGCAAGCAGAAGGAAAGAGCGCATCTGATATAGATGGCAAAACTTTAAGCCGCGCTTTAAACCAGCATCTCTCCCTGATAAAAGAGGGTCAAATTGAAGAGGCCTATATGATGCTCTCAAATGGATTTAAATTTGCCACCTCACTTGATGAATTTACCCTTTTTCTTCATGCCTATCCTTTTATCCAAAAACACAACAGCGTCGCATTTAACGAATATTTTGATGGCGGCCTTGGAAAAATAAGAGCGGGCATGAAAACAGGCAATAAAACTAATCTTGTAGACTACACTCTAGCCTTGGAGGATGGCGATTGGAAGATTTGGGGATTTGAAGTTTTATCTGAAAATCAAGCGGTAAGAGATAAAGTATTTAATTGGCAACCGGTATTAGAGACCATTCAGGGTCAAAAAAATGCCATAAAAATGGGCTCTTTCCATAAAGCTTATGTTGACTTTACAGCTGCTAAATTTAGAGAGTCCACCTCATTTGCAGAGTTTGTTGATTTTCTTAAGACCCACCCATTTTTTAAAAAAATGTCAGAGGGAAAAATCAAAAGCAAAGGTTTTGAAAATAATGTTGCCATCATTTTGGAAGAATTTTCAGAGCCTAATGGGGAAGTTAGAGTGGTTGAATACCATCTTGTTAAAGAAAGCGGTGAATGGAAAATTTTAACCATGAAAACCCACTATGACAATGAAACGGGCGCAAATACAACACCTCCGACCACTATCACCTCTTTAAAAATCGGGTTAGACCCCCCATTTGAAGGGAAATTAAAGGGTCATTCCTCTATTTTGCCTTCCATTGCAGGTCCGCTTTACGGCCTTCTCAATCTTAAAAATGCCAGGCCTTTTGAAAGAATTGAAATTTCTTTAAAGCATGAAGAGACAGAATCTCCAACAAGACACTTCTCTTTATTGCTCCCTAATGCCGGCGATGTTATTTTGCCGCTTGTTTTTAGCTCGCCTGAAGGTTTTTGGCCGACCGGGCACTATACGGTAGAAATTTTCTTGCTCAACGGAGAAAAAGAATTTTTCGCTTTCCAGATCAAATAAAGAAAAATTTAAGAAAACATTCCAAAAGAAGTAAAGACTTGAGGCTTGCCGATAAGTCTTAAAGCCATTAAACTCTTTAATAGACTTCTTTCGAAAGTCGTTTTGATTGGAAAATAGTCTAGTTTCCTTGCAAATTTTTTGATAAATTTTGAAAGCTTTTAAAGCTTATGCTTGAAAGATTTAGCAAAAAAAGATGTCAATAGCAGCTAATACAATTGAATGGAGTTTTGAAAAAAGTCTAGTAACCTGAATTTCAAGAAAGTTTAAGGTAAACCTATCTTATTAAAATCTCCTTTTAAATCCTACGGTCTATCGGAAGTATGCTGAAAAATTACATAAAATTTTTTCTCCTGTTCGCTTTAAATTTTCTTCCCTTGATTTCAGTTGGAGCGGAACAAAATTTTGATACTGTCGGAGTTCTTGTGGCTGGGGGGGGGGGGGGGTTGAGTCTCCGCAAAGGAAAAATTGATAAAGCCTATAGCTTAACTTCTTATGAATTTCAAAATGAGACCGGCATAGATGAATTTGTGGAATTTGTTAAATCGCATGATGTTTTAAATGAAAATCAATCGATAGCTCTCGGAAAGTTAGCTATTGTTGAAAAAACAGCTCAATATGAAGGGCTTTTAACAAGCCAGCAAGATAAAGAGATGATTGTTCAATACGATCTTGTAAAGCAAGGCCCGGACTGGAAAATAAGGTCGATTCTACTCTTGGAAATTCCAAAGGAAAAGGAAGTCGTTATCCCTGCAATAGAAACGGATCTTTGCACAAAATGTCAGAATCCGAATTGCAAAAGAAGAAAGCAAGGTCTATTCAAACAGCTTATAGGCCGATTTTTTTAGGAAATGATATTCATGAGAATTATCGCCGGAAACTTAAAAAACAGGGTTTTGAAGTCTCCTAAAGGGAAAAAAACAAGACCCACAACCGGATTATTAAGAGAGGCTGTTTTTAGCATTTTGCAAAATGACATAGAGGGAGCTGTCTTCTTAGACCTATTTGCCGGAACCGGTGCAATGGGCTTTGAAGCCCTTTCACGGGGTGCTAAAAAAGCTTATTTTGTTGAATCCGATCGCGACGCTTTCTTTTGTTTAAAAGAAAACAGCTTGGAGCTCGACTTAAAAGAACAAGTGTCCTTAATTAAAGCAAGCGCTTTTAAGGCCATGGATCAATTTTCAAAAGAGGCCCTAAGTTTTGATATTATTTATATCGACCCTCCCTATGGTGAAGAGGTTTGGCATTCCGGGGAAAAGAAGCCTCTGGCATTAAGAGTGGTAGAATCTCTTTTCAAGCTCTCTCTTTTAAAAGAAAATGGTTTCTTGTTTTTGGAAGAAGGTGAAAAGACTTTCCTTGATGAAGCGGCCTTAGCTGATTTACCCTTGGTTCAAAAGCGTAAATATGGCAAGAGCGTTCTTTATATTTTTAGGAAAACTTAGGTTATTCCTTAAATAGATCGTCAAACCTTGATTTGGCTTTTTGCTTGTCAGAGCGGGTTTCCTCCGCATTTAAAATAAAATCCTCACAAAGATTAGACTTTGACCTATCGCGTACATATTCTGTAAAAGGGATCTTGCAATCATTTGGAAGGCCAATTTTATAGTTTTTACAGTTTTCGCAAGAGTGAATGTCTATTTTACAGTTTGGACAAACGGCTCTAAAAGGCACTCTGCCGTCGATCAGCTCTTCTTGAATAGAATGGAGGCATTTAAAACATAGAGAATTTGCTTTACTCATCTAGATTCGAATCTTTATCTGTTTTTTTAGGAGTTAAGTCAGAGGCTTTATTTAAATAAGCTTCCGCTTCCTTCATATTTTGTTCTTTTAAGGCAATTTTATTTCCCAATAAATAAAGTTTAGCACTATTTGGCATTATTTCGATGGCTTTATTGAGGGATTCTTTGGCTTTTTCTATTTGGTTGTTTTTTAAAAAAAGCAATGCAAGCTGCTCATAAATTTCAGGGTTGTCGCTCTCGAATTTTAAAGCTTTTTGAAGGGTTTCTAAAGCTTCATTGAAATTATTATGTTCGTCTTCTAAAAGAGCTTTTATATGATAGCCTGTCCATTCGGCAGGGTTGAGCTTATGAAGTGTCGTGATCGAGTTTTCAGTTTCTCCCAAGTCATTATTCAAATAACTATAAAGAACTTTTAAACGCCACCATTCCGGAATTTGTGAGGCCTCATCCGCCGTTTCCGCCAAATAGATCGAAGCTTTGGAAAGAAGGGCTTTAGAGTCATTGACGCTCCCTTTTTTGGAATAGAAGATGGAAAGCTCAAGCAAAATTCGGAGGTAATCAAGCTTAGCTTCCAACGGCGCATTTTCTCGGCTTAAAAAATCTTCATAAAGCGCTTTTTGACCTTTGATAATATCCTCTCTTCCTTCAAATTTCTTAAAGAAATTTAGGGGCCGCGAATCATTTGGAAGGGCAATAGCTGCTTTTTCAGCTAGATCGAAAGCTTCCTCATTATTAGAAAGCCTCATTAAATAATAAGCTATGGCAAGCTTTACTAAGGGATCCTCTTTTATAGGTTCTTTTAGACTTCCTAAAAGGGATTCAATAGCCGGATAATCCTTTAAGGCTAGAAAAGCATATATAAGCAAAGAGGTTTGAGTTCCGTTTAACTTGCTTTGGTCAATTTTGCCAAGAAAAGATTTAGCTTTTGCATTTTCATTTAATTTAGCAAGAAGCGTTGCGCATTCAATTTTGGCAGATAAGCCTAAATGATCTTTTAAACAAGATAGAGCCTGAATTTTAGCCTCATCAAACTGTCCTCTGTTGAAAAGACTTAATGGGTAGTAGCTAAAAAACGCTTTTTTTTGATTCGGCGGCAAGCTTTCAAATTTTGAAAGAATCAAATCAAAACGATGAAGCTCTTTTAGCGAATTGAATTCTTTCCTTATTTCTTTTTCATCATGCGATGACTTTTCATCTATAAGGTTCATGCTTTTAGGGAGGCTTTCGTCTAAAAAAACCGGCATGGAATAAGCCCTCTTTATAGATTTAAAACCATTCTTAGAATATCTTCAGCCGGTTTGGATACCCTTTCAAATCCGAGCTTGCCTAAGATATGGAGCATGCCGCTATTATCTTTTAAAACATCGGCGACGATGATTTTAATCTTTTCTTTTTTAGCGATCTCGATAAGGTTTGAGAGCATTTGAGAGCCAAGCCTTTTACCATGATAGGGATCTTGTATAAGCATTGTCAAATGCGCTTCATGCAAGCCCGGCTTTCGAGACAGCCTTGCAACCCCTATAATTTCCGGATGGTTATTTTTGATAAGTTCTGCCACCATAGCGATTTCTCGATCAAAATCATTAAAACAAATCCTGACAAGCCTGTCATGAGAGGCTCTTTTTTCAAGGCTAAGGAAAGAAAAATACCTCTGTCTTATGCTTTCTTCGCCAAGATACTTATGAAAAGTGACAAGAAGCGACTCATCTTCCGGTTTTATGGGGCGAAGAAGGACATTTTCCCCTGTTTTTAAAGTAATATTTGATACATATTCTTTGGGGTAAGGTCTAATGGCCGGTTTTGGTAAATCCTCGTCTTTAACTATCTTATCCTCCAACACAAACCGTGCATCTAGGGCAATAACCCCTTCCTCAGTGACTATCAGAGGGTTGATATCACTCTCTTTGATGCGGTTTAAATCCAAGATAAGATCAGAAAAAGCGATTAAAGTGCGTTTTAGGGTTTCCAAATCGACAGCTTTTTTGCCTCGGAACCCTTTTAGAGCCTGATAGATTTTTGTCTGCTCCATTAATTTTTCAGCTGATTTTTCATTTAAAGGGGGCAAAGCTAAGGAGCTATCCTTAAATATTTCAACCATTTCCCCTCCCATCCCAAATAAGATAATAGGGCCGAACTGCGGGTCTGTAGACGAGCCAAGGATCAACTCAAAACCTTTATTTAAAATCATTTTTTGTACTGTTACGCCCTGAAAATCTTTTTCAAGCCCTCTTTTTTTAAGCCCATTTTGTATTTCAAGAAAAGCTTCTTGAACTTCTTTTTCATTTTTTAAATTTAATTTTACGCCGCCGACATCGGTTTTATGCGTGATGGTTTCAGAGTGCAACTTTACAACAATCGGGTAGCCAATTTCTGAAGCTGCTTTCATAGCTTCCGTCTCATCTTTTGCGATAATGGTTCTTACTGTCGGGATATCGTAGATTTGAAGCAGTTCCTTAGATTCAAACTCTGTAAGAAGGGATCGGTTTTCATCAATTGCTTTTTGTAAGATTTGCAAACCTTTCTTTCTTTTAGCAAGCCACTCTTTGTCAATTCCAAGAGAAACCGGTGTTTCGTATAAAAGGGATAAATTATGGCTGTAGCTCCACATTTTAGCAAAACACCAGGCGGCATCATCCGGGTAAGCAAAATTGGGAATACCGGTTTCATTTAATAGCCTCGCTCCTTGTTTTACAGAATCCCCTCCCATCCAGCTTGTGATAATCGGCTTATCTTTTATTTCAGCAAATGGGCGTAAAGACGCTGCAATCCCAAGCGCGTCTGTCATATCTTGAGGCGATAGAACCACAAGCAAGCCGTCGGCTGTTTTATCCTTAACAACGACCTCTAGGGTTTTAAAGTAGCGCTCAGAAGAAGCATCGCCTAAGATGTCGACAGGGTTAGAATGACTCCAAGCGGCAGGTAAAAATTGATTTAACTTTTCTTTTGTTTCTTCCTCAAGAGGGCTTAGGGCCCCTCCGTTTAAAATAAGGGAATCTACAGCTAAAACCGAGGGGCCGCCGGCATTTGTGATAATCGCAAGTTTATTCCCTTTAGGAAGAGGCTGTCTTGATAAAGCCGAAGCCATGTCAAATAGCTCGGAAATTGTTTCAACTCTAAGAACGCCGGCTCTTAGTAAAGCTGCGTCAAAAACATCATCGCTGCCGGAAAGAGACCCTGTGTGGGATGCGGCAGCATTGGCCGCTGCTTGAGACCTTCCCCCCTTAATGACAATAATAGGCTTTTCTAAAGCGATTTGCCTTGCAGCTGAAAGAAAAGATCTCGCATCTCCGACAGATTCCATATACATTAAGATGCTTTTTGTTTTGGGGTCATCGCCAAAGTAATGGATTAAGTCACCCCAAGTCACATCGGCCATAGAGCCCACCGAGACGAAACTGCTAAACCCGATTCTTTCTGAAAAACTCCAATCTAAAACGGCGGTGCACATGGCCCCTGACTGGCTAATAAAAGCGATAGACCCATCTAACGCCATCCCTTTTGCGAAGGTAGCGTTTAAATTAGCGCTTGGGTTCATCACGCCTAAACAATTTGGACCAATAAGCTTAATGTTATTTGCTTTAATCAGCTTTTTTATCTCTTGTTCAAGCGCTTCACCTTTCCTGCCGATTTCTTTAAAGCCTGCTGAAATGACAATCACTGAAGGGACTTTCTTTAGCCCAAGTTCAGCAATTATTTTAGGGACAGTAACAGCCGGTGTGACAATGACTGCAAGGTCCGGAGCTATAGGCAGGCTTTCAATGGAGGGGTAGCATTTAAGGCCTAACACCTCTTCTCGTTTAGGGTTAACGGGATAAATAGGCCCTTTAAACCGAGCGGAGGTGAGGTTAATCAAAATAGTTCTTGCAACACTTCCAATGTCATCTTTAGCTCCAATTAAAGCAATCGACTTTGGTTTAAAAAGAGGATCAAGCGGCTGGAACGAGGGTTCTAAAAAGTTTTGCGAAGGGTCGAATTGATCAGGGCTAGATTTATTTTCCATAACACTCTTTTATATTTTCTTCCGGAGATTTCATTTTTCTCATGAAGTTCTAATTCAGACTTTATTACCCGATAATTTCCACTCTGTAATAAAAAAAGTTTTTTTAATAGGGTCTTTTAGATTTGTTTTTTAAAAAAAAGGTGAAAAGAATGGGAAAAGATGGTTTAATAGTGTATTGCAGTTAACATATTTGATTGCAATTGTTTATGTTTTTATATGAAAAAAATAAAGACTTAAAATAGTTCTCTCATTAACTTTTACTCTATGTAAATGACATTAAATCATTAGCTTACACTCAAATCATTTGAGAATAATTATTTTGAGTTAACAAGGTTCTAAGAAATTCTTTTTTACTGTTGAAATAAATTAGGAAGTGTTATTTCAAAACTGTAGTAATGCAAGGGATTTCCTAGAAGCTCACAAGGAATTATAAAACTATGTACAAACCGACCATCCTACTGATCGAAGATGAAGAGGACATTGCTTCACTTATTAAGCTCCAGGCTGAAATGTCGGGCTATAAGCTTCATGTTGAAGTCGATGGTCTTAATGGATTGCTAGCCGTTAAACGAGAAAAGCCGGACCTTGTTATCCTAGACTTGATGCTCCCGGGTCAGAGCGGTCTTGATGTTTGCCGAAAAATGAAAAATGATGACGATTTAAAAAATATCCCTGTCATTATGATTTCGGCTAAAAGCGAAGAGATCGATGTGGTTTTAGGCCTTGAGCTTGGCGCCGATGACTATGTGACAAAGCCTTTTTCCCCAAAAGTTCTTTTTTCTAGAGTCCGCGCCATTTTAAGAAGAGCTAAAGAACAAGAAAAAACTCCAAAAATTGTCAATTTCGGCTATTTTGTCGTAGAAATAGACCGCTATCTTGTAAGAAAAGGCGAGGAGCCGATAGCGCTCACTCTTTCCGAGTTTGGTATTTTAAAACGCCTTGTCTTAAATCGAGGCAAAGTTTTGACTCGTAATCAGTTACTTGATGACGTTCAAAATGACGATGCCTTTATTGTTGATAGAAATATCGACGTCCATATAGCGGCTCTTAGAAAAAAATTGGGCCCTAATTTTAAATGGATCGAGACTGTCAGGGGCGTTGGATACCGATTTAAAGAAGAAGATTAAGAATTAAAATCTTTTATTAAAAGTTTAGCTTGAACCTCATCGTAATTAATCCAACGTGTTTTCTTTTGCATTAAAAAAACAGCTCCGGGTTTTCCTTTGGCCTTTCTTACAAATTTGCATTCCGTCTCATAAACTTCTCTTTTTCCCGAATGCTTATTTTTAGAAAAATGAATGGCAAGAAGAGCCGCCTCATCAAGGGTAGAGGGACCAGGAGGTTGCTTTCCTACTTTAACAATGACATGAGCCCCCGATGTTCCGGCAGCGTGAAAAAAAAGATCTTTCCCTTTTGCGATTGTAAAGGTTAACCGGTCATTGTTTTTAGCGGAGGTCCCAACCAAGATCTCAAAGCCTTCTGTTGAAGTAAATTTTTTGAAAACGCCGCCTTTTCTTGATTCAATTTCTATGGCAGGCTCTTTTTTTATATCCGGTTTTTGAGTGGCTTTTAACTCTTTTAAGGAAGAAATTGATTTTATCTTTTCAAGGTTTTCTTTTAGATGAGAGAGGACTAATTCTTCTTTCTCTATTTTTTTTAGGACTTGGGGAATGCCTCTTTCTAAACGCTTAGCTTTTTCATAGCGTTTTTTTAGCTCCTCATTAAGCGGGATTAAAGGGTCTAAAGATAGAATTATCGTCGCGTCTTTTTTCCAATCGTAGACTTCAACTTCTTTTGCTTTTTTACCGATTTTATAGAGATTGGCCTTAATAAGGTCCGCTTCGTGTTTTATAGAATCAAAAGTTTGGCAGTGATTGAGCTCCTTATTTAGTTTATCGATGAGTTTTCTTTTGCCGGTGATCGTTTTTTCAACTCTCTTAAGAGCCTCTAATTTCTTAAGCTCAAAATCGTTTCTTTCTTCAGCTATTTGATAAAACTCATCCAAGTTTACTTTTGGAAGAGGCTCTAACTTATCTTGATTTTTTATAAAGGTAATCGAAATGGAAAGCGGGAGGTTTGGCTTTTGACTATATAATCTTTCAAGGTTTCTTCTTATTAAATGAAGGTTCCCTCTTTTAGGGATTAGACAAATATAAAGCGTGAAATCTTGGGTTTCCAAGGTTAAAATACGATCTTTTTCCGATAACTTGATTGTGTTAAGCGTTTGATCGATAAGCCGGTTTAAAGGATGGCTAAAGGAGAGCTCCTTTCCCTTTCGTTTACTTAAATGAAACCTCAAAAAACCTTCTTTTAAAGAAACAAGGAAGGTTTTTTGAGAATCTTTTAATTTTAAGTGAAAGAGGAAAACGTCTTCTTGAATAGATTCGATAGAAATAAAAGCGGCACCCTCTATTTCCTCTTTTAATAGATCAAGTTGATTTCTCATGTCTAGCCATGAAAAATTAAGCTTATTGGAATTTCTATTCATTGGCTTTTCTATATTTTATGCCTTTAAATTTTAAGAGGACAAGAAAACGCTTAAGACTTGCCGGCTACATATTTTTCCAAAGCCCTTAAAGCCTCAAATGAAACTTCGACTTTAAAATCACATAAGAGATCTTCCCCAATCATCCCATTAAATTCTTTACCTTCGCTTATCTTTAGAGTCGAGCTAATAATTTCAATAATACGAGAAACAGAAGGGATGTCTTTTGCTACATATTTTACAGCAAGATCAGGCGCTAAGCCATCTTCTGATCTAACGATCAAATCGGCAAGTTCCGGAATCGCTCTAATTAAAGCAGTTTTAGATACACGGCCAGAGCCGTTGCCATCAGACAGAAGAGATTCTTCAAAAACTTTATAAGCCTTATCATTTGTGAATAAAATTTGTATAATATTTCCTCGGCCCATTGTAGAAAAAATGATATCGCTTTCTTTTTCTTCGCCTTCTCTTCGCGTTGTTAAATCAAGCGTATCAATTTTTTTTATAAGGGAGGCTATGACGCTGTGATCGGGATGGAAAATTCGAACAGGGTATGGGCCCAATTCACCAACTTGTAGTTCGAATACTTGAATTGCTTTTCCTGTAGATCCATTATAGCCTTGGTTGAAAAGTCGATCGAGTAACCCTATTTCTCTTTTTTCAGTTTCAAGCATTTTATTTCCTTAAGGTTTGGTAAAATTTTGATGAGCTTGTAAGGTATCACTTTGTACTTTTATTTGAAAATATTAGCCTTTGCCAGTTGCTTTTTGTAAAAAATCTCAAAATAATTTTATTTATTGTCCTTTACAAAGTGTCTCTTCACCCATTATTAATGAGTTTTTAAAAACAAATTGCTAAAGGGCTCATTCATGGATCAGAAAATGGGAAAAAAAACAACAGATGTCGAAGACGATGCAATACTTGCCGGGCGAGAAACTAATGCGGGAAAAAGACACGCTCTTGAAGTTACCGAAGAAGCAAGAGAAAAAGAATGGCGTAATCCAAGCTTTGGCTCAAAGCTATTTTTAGGCGATTTTGATGAATCGATGCTTTATCCATTCCCCGCTCAAAGCGAGGAAGACAGAGCAGTTGGTGAAGCTTTTGTTGAAAAGCTTTCTCATTTTTTAGAAACGCATCTAGACCCTGATGAAGTCGATAAAACACGAGAAATTCCGGAAGAAGTCATTCGAGGGCTTGCTGAAATGGGTGTTTTTGCGATGAAAATCCCGAAAGAATATAACGGCCTCGGGTTTTCTCAAACCAATTACAATAGAGCAGTTATGAAAGTCGCCTCTTATTGCGGGGCGACAGCGGTTCTTATTTCAGCTCATCAATCAATCGGGGTTCCCCAGCCTCTTCTTATGTATGGAACAGAAGAGCAAAAAAAGAAATTTTTACCGAGATTTAGAAAAGGGGATATTTCAGCTTTTGCACTTACTGAAGTAGATGTCGGTTCAGACCCCGCAAGAATGAGTTCGGAAGCTAAATTATCCTCTGATGGGTCTCACTATATTTTAAATGGAACAAAGCTATGGTGTACCAATGGAACCATCGCAGATGTCATTGTGGTTATGGCAAAAACCGCTCCTAAAATAGTCGGGGGGAAAGAAAGAACTCAAATATCTGCATTTATTCTCGATATGGATACACCCGGTATTGAAGTGATCCATAGATGCGAATTTATGGGCCTTGGCGGCATCTATAACGGAATGATTAAATTTACAAACGTTAAAATCCCTAAGGAAAATTTAATTGCCGAAGAAGGCAGGGGCCTTGCTATGGCGCTTGCTACTATTAATGTCGGCAGATTGACCCTTCCTGCTGCTTGTACAGGCGGCGCTAAACAATGCCTCTCTGTTGCAAGGCGTTGGGGTAAAAAGAGACAGCAATGGGGGCTTCCTATCGGCCAGCATGAAGCAGGACGAGAAAAAATCGCCTATATGGCAGCCACGACTTTTGCTATGGAAGCTGTGACATGGTTAACAAGCAGATGGGCTGATGAGAAGAAAGTGGATATTAGGATCGAAGCTGCTATGGCAAAACTTTTTTGCACTGAAGAGCTTTGGAAAATTGCCGATATGACCCTTCAGCTTAGAGGAGGAAGAGGCTTTGAGAAAGCCACTTCTCTAAAAGCCAGAGGAGAAGAGCCTTATGCCATTGAACGAGGCCTTAGAGATTGTAGAGTCAACACGATCTTAGAAGGTTCCTCTGAGATCATGAAGTTATTTTTAGCAAGAGAAGCCATGGACCCCCACTTAAGGCTTGCAAAGCCGCTTCTTAATCCTAAAACCGGTTTTATGGAAAAAGTAAAAACAGGCTTTAAATTGCTTGGCCATTACGCACTTTGGGTTCCAAAACAGTGGTTTTCAAGTTTTCATAGCAAACCCTACAATGAACTTGGCAAGCTTGCACCTCACTATCGGTTCATTGAAAATGCGTCTAAACGTCTTTCAAGAAAATTATTCCTAGGGATGGCCAAATATCAGCAAAATTTAGAAAAAAAACAGCTTTTTCTTGGCAGGCTTATGGAGATAGGAACGGATCTTTTTGTAATGGGGACGACTTGCTCTTATGCCGCTTATCTTGCCAATAAGGGAGAGGATAAAAAGGACGCCATTTTACTTGCGGATTACTTCTGTTTACTTGCAAGAAGAAGAATTGCCGCTCGTTTTGACTTATTGGATGATAATGACGATCGTGAACTAAATAACGTTGCCAAAATGGTTCTTGATGACAAAGCTAAATGGCTTGAAGAAGGCATTATCTGGGTCGGAGAAAAAAATTAAGACCAGTAGAAATCTTGGCTGCTCAATCTTTTCTTTAATGAAAGAGGGGCATCCTTTGATTTCGAGCCGATGAGATATCCAAGTGTTTTAGCGGTTAGATGCATCATCCCATAAGGGATGAGTGAGGGTTTTTCTTTCTTAAGAAATTTTAACATTTCTATTAAATATAAATACCCAAGAGATCGGATGGACTTAAGTTTCGGCAAGTCGTAAGAGGCTCTTGCAAGGCCTGTATCAAAAGCTCTTTTGAATTCATCTTTCAAGGTATAGCTATGGGAATGTTTGACAATAGCATCGGCAACATAGGCAACAGAATGCCCTTTAAGGATTAAATGAGCGCAAGCTAAAGTATCTTCTCCAAGTAAAACATCCTGAAATCCTCCTACGCTATCAAGCGCCTCTTTTGAGTAAGCAGCTGCCGAGTTGGAGCAGAAAAATGCCGTGCTGCCTTTCTTTCTTATAGAGGACAAACCCCTAAGTTCACTTTTTTCCCCATAATTGAAATATCGGACAAATGATTCAAGGGTTTTGGCATTGGTATGAGGCAATTGCCTAGCGTAAGTTAAGCTTGCTTTCTTTCGAAGGATAGGGTCCACCAATTTTTCTATAAAATCATCATGTTGAGGGTAGGCATCGGGTGTCATCATGACCACAATGTCTGTATTGAGATAAGAACAGGCAAGATTTCTTGTCTTGCCATGATTAAATTCAGCCCTTGGAATGACAAGCGTTTCAACCCCCATTTGCTTTGCTTCCTCGACTGTCCCGTCTTGAGAGGAAGAGTTGACAAGGAGTATTTTTGGGTTAAGCCCCGATCTAAGTAAAGGTGGCAGACAAAAGGGAAGATGCTTTTTTGCATTATGTGTGATGATAGCGACACCGACTGTCATAATTTTTCCTTTTAATTTAGAAATTCTTGACGATACCAATTAGCAAGTTCATCCCAAGCCTTGCTTTCAGACCAACCTAAGTTGTAATCCATGACCTTATGGCATGCAATTCTTTTCTTTGGCTCTTCGAAAGTTTGTTTTTCAGCAAAAGTGAGAAGACATGAGAGGGGAAGTCTTTTTTTCATTTCAGAAGCAAACCTTAAAGCGAAAGCGCTTTGAGGTTCCGCATAAGCACTTGGAGATAATTTGTGTTTTTTATTTTCAGCAAAATAAGCGTAGGAAAGCGATAGAAGAGAGACCGGAACATTATCACGGATATAAAAAGGGGTTTTTACTGCCGCCACTTCATTTTTTGCCCAGGTTTTAATTAAATAGGTTGTAAAACGATCTTCTTCATAGGGCCCAAAAGGATTTGCTATTACAAATTTAGAAAGGGGCAAGCCTATTTTTTTGCATAGGAATCTAAAAATTTGCCAGGTTAGCCCTTTAGATAGTCCATAGGGTGAAAATGCTTCTTTTGTTTTTTCTCCTAACCCTTCATCAGCTTCAAAAACAGTACCGGTCAAAATACATCGTTTACAGCTAAATTCTTTCAACTTTCGAAGAACTTCTTCTAAGTTCTTAGTATTTTGTTCCATAGCATGAGAGTAGTTGAAAAGAGGGCATTTGTAATTATTTACAAAAGCGCCATGATGGCAAAATAAATCCCAAGGCCCGGCTTCCTCGATTAATTGGTTAAAAGAGGGGCTGCCAAAAGGGATATGGGTCCGAACGTCCGCAAAATCTTGAAGTTTTTTAACTCTTACAAGGCGCTGTCCTTGGTATTCTTCTAGAGGCCTTAAGAGCGGGGCAACTACCGTATGGCCTTTCTCCTGCAACGCTTTGATAAACCAGTACCCCGTAAAAGAGCTTCCGCCGGTAAATAAAATCTTCATTTCAGATGTGTGTCCGAAGAAAAATCATGATGAGAGCTATCCCTTTCCGAGACAACTTTTGGTTGAAAGGGCCAAGCAATAGAAAACGCAGGGTCATTCCATCGAATCCCTCTTTCTTTTTCTTTAGAATAATGCATTGAAACGAGGTATAGGATTTCAGTATCTTCTTCAAGGGTTAAAAAGCCATGAGCGAACCCTTTAGGAACATACATCATTAGATTATTAGAAGGCGATAAGGAGGCTCCAAAGCTTTTTCCAAAAGTTAAGGAATCAGGCCTTATATCAAGGATGACATCATAAATGCTGCCTTTGATGCAGCGAACCAATTTTTCCTCACTATAGGGGGGTAATTGATAATGCAAACCTCTTAGGGTGGCTTTTTTTTTGCTTTGCGAATGGTTTGCTTGAATAAAATTGCCTTGCAGCCCCTTTTTTTTAAACTCTTCGGAACAAAAAATTCTGGAGAAAAAACCACGCTCATCAAGTTTTGGCTGATCCTTAATAAGGAAGGCTCCTTCTAGAGGCAAAGACTCAAAAATCATAAAAATTCCTATTTTAAAAGCACGCTTCTTGCAAATGATAAATCAATTTCAGCGGCTTGCTCATAAAAGCTTTCTATTTGACTTATAGAAACTTCTTCCACATCACCCTTATCATAAAACTCGCGGTACCAGCGTGTGGTTTCTTTTACGGCATCGATCCAGCTAAAACTAGGCTTCCAGGATAATTTCTCAGCCGCTTTATCAAAAGAAAGCCTTAAGGTTTTCATCTCTTTTGTATTTTCTTTAAATGAAGGGTCTTGAATCCAAGAGCCGTTTCCCCACAAGTTGATCACTGTTTGAGCAAGCTCTTTTGCTGTCACCCCTTTAATTTCTAAAGGCCCAAAATTAAAACTATCGGAAAAGGAATTTGGCTGCTCTATTAGTTTTTTTCCAAGTAAAAGATAGCCAAATAAGGCATCTAAAACATAAAGCCAAGGCCTTACACTATTTGGAGATCTAATTAAAATAGGCTCCTTTCTTGAAAGGGATCTAAAGCAATCGGGAAGAAGGCGATATTTTGAGAAATCTCCCCCTCCAATGATATTTCCGGCTCTTGCTGTAGCAAGGGCCGGCATTGATTCTTTAAAACTTTCTCTATAGGCTCTTACGGCAAGCTCTGACATGGCTTTGCTTGCGCTATAAGGATCTTTTCCACCTAAAGAGTCAATTTCTCTATAGCCATAATCCCAATTTTTATTTTCATAGACTTTATCGGTTGTGATAAAAAGGGCGGCTTTTGAGTCAGACCCTTTTAATGCCTGCAATAAATTAATAGAGCCCATAGCATTGACGTTAAAAGCTTTTACAGGGTCTTGAAAAGAGGGAAATACAAGGGCTTCAGCTGCCAGATGAAAAACGATATCCGGTTTAACGCTTTGGATTAATTTTTCAAGCTCTGCTAAATGAGTAATATCTCCGACTCGATGATCTATTTTTTTTTCAAGTTTCAGAAGACTAAAGAGATTTGGTTCTTCTAAATTTCCTAACGAAAAGCCGGTTACGTCAGCTTTTAGCAAGGTTAACCATAAAGTGAGCCATGAGCCCTTAAAGCCGGTATGACCTGTTACAAGAACTTTTTTTCCTTTGTAGAATGAACGTATCTCTTCTATCATGACACTGCACCGCTTGCAACTTTAAATTGAAATTCTTGCTGGATAAAAGGAAAAGAAGGCGCCCAGGGAGCTTTTCCAAGATTCCAAAGTTTATTAAGTTCGTCCCGATCCCTTTGAGTATCCATGCAGGCCCAGAATCCATTATGTTTATAAATGCAAAGCTCGCCTTTTTGAGAGAGCCGAATCAAAGGTTCTCTTTCCAAAATACAATCGGGATTCTTGGAGAGATAATCGGAGAAAAAATTCTTGTTAAAAAAGAAAAACCCTCCATTGATCCATTTTTCTTTAAATTCCGGCTTTTCATCAAATTCTATGACTTGACTTTCCTCAAGCTTTAGTTCCCCGAACCTTGAAGGGGGATGGACTCCTAAAAGAGTGCCAATTTTTCCGTGGCTTTCATGGAAGCTTAATTCATGCTTCAGATCTGCGTTGCATAAGCCATCTCCATAGGTGACGGCAGCTAAGGGGGCATTACCTATATATTTTTCAGCTGCCATGGCAAGCCTTGCTCCTGTCATGGTATCTTCGCCCGTATAGGCTACAGTGACCTTCCAATCTTCTTTATGATGGGTTGAATGGATAGTGAGATGGTTATTCGACAGATCCACTGTAAAGTCGCTATGCATCGAAGAATAGTTGATAAAATAGGATTTGATGACTTCTGATTTAAAACCCGTGCATAAAACAAAATGCTTAAAACCGGATCGCCTATAAAGATGCATAATATGCCAGAGAATTGGATGGGAGCCAATCGGAACCATAGGTTTTGGCCTGAACTCAGTTTCCTCTTTAATTCTTGTGCCGAGTCCGCCGCAGAGGATAAATACAGGTATCGAAGCGAGATCAATCATAGAAAATCCAGTGTTAACTTTATTACGTAGTGAATCCAAGAAGATTCATCGTAGGTTGCGATTATGGCTTTCTCACCGAGTTTTTTCCTATTGTTTTTTGAAAACTTTATCTCAAAGAAATCTAACGCCCTATCAATGGAGGGAGATCTTCCGGATCAAAACCTTGCGGCGGCAAAACAAAAACGAGATCAAGGTGGTCTAAATCAAAAGCTGAGGGGATAGCGCTAATTTCATAGAAATAATCTCCCTCTTTTAATTTGGAAACATGATCTACGATGCCAACTTTTAGATTGGCCGGAAAAACACCGTCATAACCGGTTGTGATTAATAGATCGCCGGCTTCAACAATAGACCCGTTAGCAAGAGCTGTTGGTTCGTCAATAAGTCTTCCATTAAAAAGATCCAAAGCTTCCCCTTCTTCATCGCTAAAATCGTAATTAAACCCGAACCCTTTTAATTTTTGCCCGGGCGATCGCCAAAGAGGCAGGCTCCTCCCATTGATAATGCCTTTGGCAAGAAGAGTGTTTTTTGAGACCTCTTTACCAATAGCGTCTTTTATTGTTTTAATGGATTTAGCAAGTTCGCTTTGATCCGAATCATCAGGCCACTCCTTGCTTAATAAAATAGCGGAAAAGCCGCTAAGAAGATTAAAGAGCATTTGTTTTTTTAGCTCCCCTCTTGCCACTCTTACTGAAGGTGAGAGACCGGCATCCGTTATTAAACGAACTCTTGATTGTCTGTTCCCTACGTAATCGATCACTCCAACAAGAGCTTCTCCTGAGACCACCGGGCTATTTCGGCAGATAACAGGCTTTTTGAAAGCTTTATTATCTTCTTCACCGACATCCACCCAAATAGAGCTTCCCCATGAATTGGGCGATCTAAATAATACTTTAGCCGGTATTGAGGAAAGGGCCTCTTCAATTTTTTTTTCGAGGATTATCCCCCTTGGGGAATCGTTTCCCTCATTTTTTGAAGAAAGCTGCTTTAGAATTTTTACTTCATGGCTCAAAATCGTCTTTAATTTTTGAACCTCGTTTTTTAGATAGACATTTTCTTCCTGCAGCTTTAGTTTTTCAATCTCCTGTTGAGAAAGGGTGGGTTTCAAAGGGACAAGCAAGCTCCAAATCGGGTTTGCAACGGAAGATGCGAAATCTTTAATTTTCAAAGTTACGCTTTTTGGCAGGGCCAAAAGCATAAAAAAAAGAATAAAGGGCACTAAAAGGCCTTTTGAGAGACGTCTTCTTTTCATGAGACACTTTTAATGGCTTTTAACGATTGAACTACGTAATTCATATTTTTATCTGTCAAAGCAGCAAGGTTGATGCGGCCGTTTTCAGGTAAATAAATGGCAAACCGATCTCTTAGGGAAAGGACTTCTTCAGGAGTTAGGTCAAGAAGCAAAAACATGCCGGCTGTCTTTTCAAAGCGTGCAAGAGAATGGAGGTTTTCATTTTCTAGAGCTTTTTTAAAAGTTGTCCGCATGGCTTGAATTCTTGATTTCATTTTTTCAAGCTCTTGAAACCAAAGGGTTTTAAGCGTATCTTCTTTAAATAAGGATTTAACAAGTTCGCCGCCATGAATGGGCGGGGTTGAATAGGTCGTTCGAATCAATCTTTTAATTTGGCTTAAAGCATTAAGCTTTCCTTCTTCATTTTCTGCTGCCACAAAAAGAGCGCCTACACGATCTCCATAAAGACCCATATTTTTAGAAAAGGAATAGGCAATAGCAAGGGGTATTTTAGCTTCAATAAATGGTTTAAGAGGATTAAGATCCTCTTTTAGAGAATGCTTAAAACCATGATAGGCTAAATCAAAAAAAGGAAATAACCGTTTTTTTTTCACTAGGCTTAAAACCTCTTTCCAGTGCTTTTCCTCGAGATCAACCCCTGTTGGATTGTGGCAAGACACTTGCAGAAGAAGAGGAGTTTCATCGTCTAGAGTTGAAAGGGAGGTCAAAAAGTTTTTATCGATTTCGGATTTTTCTTGGTCATAGTAGGGAATGTTTTTTATGGAAATATTAGATTTTGAAACAATCAGGCAGTGATTCGGCCAAGTGGGTGTTGGGATGGCAATTTCTTTATAGCCTTGGACTTTGAGAAGCTCTATCATTAAGCTTAAAGCCCCCGTACCTCCTAAAGTCTCGATTGCAAAAGCTCTTTGGCTTTGAACAACCTCATCTTTTGATCCCCATAAAAATTCCAGGAAAAGATGATTGAATTCAGGGTCGCCATCTATCGGCAAATATTTTTTAGGCTTCGGTTGAATTGCTTTTTCAGCTTTTGCAATGGAATCCAAGAGGACAAGCTTTCCTTCATCGTCTTTATAAACGCCAATGCTAAGGTTAACTTTTTCTTTCCTCAAGTCCCTATCGAATAAAATTTGCAAGCCTAATATCGGGTCTTCTTCCAATCGCGGCAACTCAGAGAAGTGTTTGATTTTTTTCATAAATGTGAAGCTATCCCTTGATAGAACAGATAAAGAGCTCTATTTTCCTTAAATTTTTGCTCTTGGCAAGAAAAATCTAAATATCATGAAGAGAAAAAAGAGATGAAAGAGAAAGTTTGCTAAAATTGTGTGAAATAGCTATTATATATGAGAAAAAATTGGGGCGTTAGCTCAGTTGGTAGAGCGCAACAATGGCATTGTTGAGGCCAACGGTTCGACTCCGTTACGCTCCATTTATTTTTTTCTGAAATTCTCTAAGCCACCTATCAAAATCACTTTCATTTATTTCACCTGATGTCTTTTTGATTTCTCTCTTTTTTTTAATTTTTCCCTCAGGGAGTTTGCGCTGAGCTCTTGAAGGCGTCTTTATTTCAAGCATCTTGTAAGCTTCTTCAAAAACCTTCAGATAGCGGTCAAAAAGGGCTTCTTCATCGCTTTTTGGTGAAGGCTCGGGTTCTTTTTTTAAAGAGAGAAAAAGAGGCTCTTTTTTTTCGTTCTTAGGGACGGATTTTCTTGGGCGGGATATTTTTTTTAAAAAAGAATGAACAGATTCTGTTTTAGCAAGGCAAGCCTTAGCTCTCCATGCAAGCCTTTTATCAGAGGTGACGACAAGGCAATTTTTAGGCGACTTTTCCCTCTTTATTAATTCTAGAATAGCCTCATCGGCAGTTTCCTTTTCATCTGTAAAAATTATTTCAAGGGAGCCAAGGTAGGCTTTACTTGCTTCGCCCGGCCGATAGTGGGAATCAAAGACAACAACCGATTTGAAGGAAAATTGGCTGAGTCTTTGACTTAAAAATTCAATTAGTTTTTCGCGTTCCTCTTTTAAATTTTCACCGGAACTTAAGAGCTGGAATAGGAGATTATAGCCATCAATTAAGACGAGCATGATACGCTTTCGCTTCGAAGAATCGCATGAAGAGTCGGAAGAAGCTTTTCAAAAGCTTTCCTTCTATGGGAGATCCGGGATTTTACTTTTGGATCAAGCTCTCCAAAGGTTTGATTATAATCATGCTTAATAAAAAGCGAATCATAGCCAAATCCGTTTCGTCCTTTCTCTTCATGAGCTATGTAACCCTCAACAATTGACGTCACCGTTTTTTTTACGCCTTCTTTATTAGCAAGAGTAAGAGAGCATTGAAAATAAGCATTTCTTTCTATGTCTTTTTTCTCGCTTAGCTTTTCAAGGAGTTTTTTTCGGTTTTCATTATCATTTGCGTTCAAACCAGCATATCTCTTGGAGAAAATGCCGGGCTCTTTTCCAAGAGAGGGGACAACAAGCCCTGAATCGTCTGCCAAGACCCATTCATTAAGATGGGAGGCCCCATGGAGCGCCTTGATAGCCGAATTTTCCTCAAAGGTGCTTCCCGTTTCTTCGGGAAGTTTATAATTTGGATAATTAAGAAGAGAAAGCCAATCTATCTCGGATAGATTGGCGAACATTTCCCTAAACTCACGGATTTTATGTAAATTCGATGTCGCAAGGATAATTTTCATAAACGTATATCTTTTAAAAAAAGGTTATTTTTCAAGAAAGCTTGAAATATTTAATACCTTAAAATCATCTTCTCTAAAATGAAAAGTTTCTCCCGGTTTTTTTCCGCACATCGCTTGCGCAAGTTTGGACTGGAAGGAGATGATATTGTTATCAGCGTCGGCATCCCAAGGACCTAAAATAGTAAAAATGAGCCTTTCGTTTTTGGAATTTTCGATCTCCACGACATTTCCGATTCCGACCTCTTCATTTTCAACATCTTGAGGTGAGATAATACGTGCACGGTTTAACAAATCGCCAAGCCTTTTAAGTTCTGATTGAAGGTGGCGCCGTCTTTCAACCGCAAATTTATATTCGGAGTTTTCTCTCAAATCTCCAAGCGCTCTTGCGGCTTCGACTTCTCTTGCATTTTCAATGATCTCAACCGTTCCGATTAACTCTGCACGATCTCTTGTTTTTTTGTAACCTTCTTCTGTCGTCCAAACAATACGGCCATCCAATAAAACACGGTCTTTCTTTTTTTTGTGAGTAGACAAGCTAGGATGCACTACATGTGCAAGCGACCTTAAAGTTTTTTGGTCGTGATCCCCAAAAGAGTGGCATTTTGAAGTTAATAGTAAAAATTCCTTAACAAATTCAATGGAGGTTCCTTCTAGAATCTTTCTAACGGTTTCATAACGTTTTCCGGAAAGAATGACGATCATCTTTTTGGTAAGATCTTTGTACTCAGGCCTTGATTCGATTCTGTGTAGAAGGGTCAAGAAAGATTCCAGGAATCGACCCTCGCCTTCTTTATTTTGGAAGGGGAGATTTTCGATTTCTTTATTTAAAATCTTTTGGAAATACCATACGAAGGTTTCAGGGCTTTCAAGAGGGTTAGCAAGAAGAGCTTCTAAACGCTCTTTAAATTTTTCCCGAGCTTCTGCTTGGCAAAGTTCTTTTGCCATGTAGTCGCGAATAAGGGCTTGCTGAGGGGTAAATAAAAGGTCTAAGAAAATGTCTTGCCAGTCTTCCCTTACCTCACGGATAACTGTCAGCATTCTTTTTTTAAATGCAATGATATTTATGCCATCAAGGATCGTGAAAGGGTCTTTTAGCTCTTTGATGAAGTTTTTTACTGTTTTAAAACCTGTCAGGTCTTCGCCGAAAAGCTGCTCTAAGAAAATGTAGATTTCAAGTTCTTGAGAACGTTTTAAACCGGGGTTTGTTAGCAGCGTTTTCAGGTTATCAATAATCGAAGACTTCACATCTTCTTTTTTTAACATATTTGGAAAATCTCTTACGAAGTTGTAAGAGGTTTGAATGACATCCTCAATGTTTCCCCTGGCTTGAATCTCGTTTTGGAGCCTATCCTCATGTGTAAGCTCTTTAGTTCTAAGTCTAAAAGAGTCTTTTAATTGGGTCGGAGTATTAATTAGGGTATCTTTTTTAAGTTTGGCTCTAGCGGTTTGCCAGAATCTCTGCCAGTCTTTTTCCGGGATGACGATGTCGCAAAGGTCATCTTTAATCTCGGCAGCGGTTCTTGGCCCTAAATCCCTTAAAAGGATTTTTATGATGCCTACAGGATCTTCTTTTGCTTCTTTTTCAAGCTCCTCGGGATTCATAAATCGTTTTGTTAAAAAATGAGTTGAGGGAAGCGGAATTAAGCTTTTAAAGGCATTCGTGAAGGTGATATGTTTTTTTCCGGCCACATATTCGAATTCAACTGAAAGCTGCTCTCTAAGTTCTGAAACTTCGATGATTTCACCGGTTCCCCATCCGCCGTTATGATAAACGCAGTTCCCCTTTTTCATATGAGCTAAAAGGTCATAGTTTGAAAGGGCGCCTTGGAAGTCTGTTTTGCCTCGCATGCCGACAAGGCGTAAATTTTCTTGATACTTAGGATCGCTGCCATATTTCTTCTCTAAAGCTTGGGAGGTAACTTTAGCGAGAGCCTCACTATTAGTATTTTGAAGGTCTATAAGTTTTTTTAAGGCATTATAGTGTTCTTCTTCATTTTTTATATTTTCTAATAAAAAAAGACCCATTTCAGCAAATTTGCCAAAGGTTTTGGCAAACTCACTTTTTTCGATGAGGTTTAAAATTTCGATTAATTCTTCTGAATCGGGAGTATCTGACGCGCAATACTCTTCCCAAAGCTGTAGTATTTTATTAAAATCGCGTTTGGCGATTTGATTTTCGAATTCCTTAATATACCCCATTCTTCTCTTTTCCTTGTCTTAAATGCATCTTATTAGACATGAGCGAAACCATTTGAAACATTCAATTCTCTGAATGTTTCGTTTTTCGATAATGACTAGATTATTATTTGATTGATGAAGAGGGATTACGGCGAGCGGAAGTGGCTGACTATTAGCAAAAAAAGTTTTAGAAGCAGCTTTATGGCTTCCCACGCGTTTCCCCAAATTGATTGTAATGGGTCAAAATAAATCAAAGAAAAGAAATTTCTCTAAAGAATACGCCATTGAGTAATTTCTTGATTTTTTTTTAACCTTGCGTAAAGAACTATACAGCTGATAGTTATTAATTTCAAATCCTTATTTAAAACTTACCTTAAAGAAAAAAATACTCCTTTTTTTGGGCAAAATAGGAGAGCAAAAGAGAAGGGTAATTGAAGATTTTAAAGAAATTATTTATAATTAGAGAAGGCTGCTTTATGGTTTAAGCTTAAGAATTCTTATGTCCTTTATCATTCTCAAATCTTTTCGAGGAACCCGAGGCTTTAGTGGAAGACGAAAATAAGCCAAATATTTTTGATGAAGCCAAAAAAATCGCTGATAAACAGCGTAAAAAAGATCTCTTACGCAAAAAAAAAGCAACAAGCGATAGAAAAAAGCCGGAAGAATCTCAAGAAGAGCTTAAGCCTGATGTTTTGCCCCAAGTTCAGCAAGAAGAGCTTAAGCCTGATGAGGATATAGCAAAAATTTTAGAGAGGGCAAAAAAATTAAGGGAAGACCTAGATTCCAAGATTGACCAGTTGCTTAAATTTAAAGATCAAATCCCTGAGCCTTTTGCTTCTATGCTTCAAGATATGTATAAAATGCCTGAAAAATATCAAGAGCAATTAATTGAAAAGACAAACGAGCTTGTAAACCATATCAATACCATTGTGACCCCTTCAAAAAAAATTGAGCCTCTCGAAAAAAAATCTCAGAAAAATGAAGATAAGAGAGGGCGGAAATCGCAAAAATTAAGAGGGAAGCGCGGTTGGATTTCCATGCAATAGACTTCTTTTTGAAAATCGGAAGGAAGTCTAAAAGACTAAAAAAAGTTTTGCTTGGAGAAAGGGTTGAAAAATAACCCTTTCCAAAGGCAGAGTGACAATAAGTCATACAGGGACATAATATGGTTAAAAAGATTGATCTTTTCATGCCGCCAAGAAGCCAATATGGGGTATTGCACCACTTCACCTTAAAGCTTGCCGAAGCTTTAGTAAGGCAGGGGGTGGATACAGAGGTCTTGGAAGCTGAGTGGAATAATCCAAAGCCCTTTCTTGAAAAAATATTTACGAGAAAGCCGGATTGCACTCTCTCTTTTAATGGGCTGTTACCGGATGATGAGGGGCGTTTTTTCTGCGATCTTATCGGAATTCCCCATGTGGCTTATCTTGTAGACTCCCAAAACCAATTTTTTCCTCTCGTTCAAAGCCCTAACACGATAGTTGTCACAACAGATCAATATTCGCGCGATTTTTTTAGAGGCATCAAATGCCGGAATGTGATTTTCGTCCCGCATGGAGTGGAAAGAGAGCTCAGCCCGGATCTTGAGGCTAACCGGACTTATGATGTCACTATTTTAACTTCGCTTGTTGACTATGAAGATATCAGAACGAGATGGAAAGAAAGATTTCCTAAAGTGATACGGGATGCCATAGATGAAGCCATTGAAGAGACCTTGCTTGGAGATGATGTGTGGTATGTCCAAGCCCTTGTTAATAGCTTAGATCGGCAAATGGAATTAAAAGGAGCTATCGATCCAAGCAAAATTGATTTTATCTCCATTCTTGATGACATGGAAATGTATATAAAAGGTAAAAGCCGGGTCGATCTAATAAAGTCTATCAAGGATGCCAAGGTTCATCTCTTTGGGTCGCCGGGCGATGCTAAATCATGGAGTGATTATCTTGGAGGGAATCTTCCTAATATTCAGGTTCATGAACCTGTTCCCTATGTACAAGCGCTTGATATCTTTAAGCAGAGTAAAATAATTTTAAATGCATCTCCTTGGATTAGAAACGGGTCTCATGAGCGTGTTTTATCCAGCATGGCCTCAGAAGCGCTTGTGATCACAGACTCCAATGAATTCTTAAGGAACAACTTTCAATCCGGCAAGGATTTAATTCTATATCCCTATAAGGATTTTGAAACCGTCAATGACCTTGTTAATGAATACCTTTCCAATCATAAAAAAAGAGAGGAAATCGTTCATAAAGGAAGAGACTCTGTCATGCGCGCCCACACTTGGGATCATCGAGCTAAAACCCTTATCAGGGAACTTGACCCCATTTTAGAGTCTATGCAAAAGAAAACCCCTTGATTGCCGATCATCGGGCAAATGGCTTAATTATTGAATGGGGATATTTTTTTCTAAGGCAAGCTCTTGATTCCAAGCTTCCATGATATCTATTCTTTCTTTGAATAGGCGGATCGGTTTTTCTAAATTTCCTAAAAAATCCTCTTCCAGGAGGGGGTTTTGTAAAAGATGAAGAAGATCTGTAATATTTAAGTGTTTCCCTTCGGCCTTATCGCTTAGTTTAAAATAAAGCAGCTCAATAAAAAGAAAAGCGGCTTCTCTAAGTCTGGCCCTAAGATTTTCCCTAACAGAGGACTCTTCGGTTTGAATTTTGTGAAGCTCTTCCAGATCATTTCCCTTTAAAGCCTTATTTTTTTTTAATAAAAGAAGATAAAGTTCACGAAGTTCTATTTCTAAAAAAGAGAGCTCATGTTTTAATTTTCTAATAGCAAGCGATTTAGCAACCATGATTTATAACTTTGTTTAGTTTTGTTTCCTAATATCAAGATATCAAGCAAAAAACGTGCCAGACATGCCCTATTCTTTTCCCGTAAGTTCCCTCATTCAATGGTTTAAGACTCATAAGCGAGATCTCCCCTGGAGAGAAAATATGAGCCCGTATTCCGTTTGGGTATCCGAGGTGATGCTGCAGCAGACGCAAGCGATAACTGTAATTCCTTACTTTAACCGGTGGATGAAGAGGTTTCCAAATCCAAAGGCTCTTGCGGATGCAAGCGAGCAAGAAGTGATCAAGGAGTGGGAGGGGCTTGGGTATTACTCGCGAGCTCGTAATTTACATCAGGGAGCTAAGCTATTAGTTGAGGCCTATAGGGGAGAGCTTCCGAATACTCGTGAAGAGCTTTGTAAAATTAAAGGAATAGGGGAGTATACATTGGGTGCGATCCTCTCCTTCGCCTTTAAAAAGAAAGCCGCCGCAGTTGACGGCAATACTCTTCGAGTCCTTTCCCGTTTTTTTGCCATAGAGGAGGATATTTCCAAGGGCACTACTCAAAAAAAATTTCAGAAACTCGCTTTTGATATCCTCCCCGATAAAGAGCCGGAGGTTCTTGTTGAAGCGCTGATCGAGCTTGGAGCCACCATTTGCCAGAAAAAACCTAGATGCCTTCTCTGTCCTCTTCAAACGGGATGTCAATCAAGAAGAGAAGGGCGTGAAGAAAGTTTTCCGGTAAAGGTGAAGAAATTAAAGAGTGTAAGGCTTGTAAGGCATCCTCTTCTTTTCATTTGGCAAGACTACCTTCTCATTCGACGCTGCAAGGAAGGAGAAATAATGAGCGGTCTTTATGAGTTTCCCTACTTTGAAGGTGAAACGTTGCCTTCAAAAATTGAAAAGTATGTTCAAGACACGTACTTTTTTAAAGCTGCCTTTAAAAAAGTACTCCCCAAGGAAAAGCATTCTTTTACCGTCCATCAAGTCACTCTTTTCCCCCAAGTTTTCACCTTAAAAAGCTATGAAAAGCTTCCAAAAGATTATGTTTTTGAAAAAATTGAAAAACTAACCTTACTACCCTTTTCTTCAGGACATCGCAAAGTTCTGTTAAGTTTTATTAAGAATTAATTAATTTTTTAAGTTAAATAGAGAATTGTTACAAAAAATAGAAAAATTTGATAAACTATTAAATTAAAAATTAATAAATTATTAAGGTTTTTATGTTTTTTGATGCTCGTGCTCTTCCTAAAGGGTCCCCTTCATTTTTTCCAACGGATTTATATAAGCGAAATGAGGAGGCTCTTAAAGAAGACGCCCCGGCTCGCATTGAAAGAGAGGAAGTCTCCTTTAACGACAAGCCAAAGAGTTTTGAAACCTTTGATTTAAAGCTTTTTGCCAACGAAACAAGTGATTCTCTTATAAAGGATACTTCCCTAGAGGGTACGAGTTTTCATAAAGCGATTGATAGATTTTCAAACGTATTAGAAAGCGTATTTGAACAATTGGCAAGAAGAGGCAACACCGTTCCTTCTTTTAATTTGCAATGCTTGAATCAAATAAAAGAGGTTAGTTTAGAATTAGAGGATGTAGCTCTTTCTTATAGTTTAAAAAATTACAAGAAATTAGTTGATAAGCTTTCCGATAGATTTGCGGATTTACAAAAAGGTGAATCCTTTTACTTTCCCGGAGGATGGTATGGACGCCCGGGTCACGCAATGATTTATATCGTTGAAAGGCAAAATAATGGGAAATTCAGCTTTACAATCGTAAATACCGGGGCTGGTTTAGAAAACCATCCAAGTTATTTTAAAAATGGAAAAAGGTATTATCAAACCCATCTAAAAAAAAGGGATATAGAGGAAGCGGACCTTTTAAATAATGATTTTATTTCTAGTCTAATCGAGCCTCAAATTTACCCTATTTGGAAAATTAAAAATGAAGCCTCAGAAAAAAATATCTACCAAGGAATTTTCTCGTCTTTAAGAGGAACTGTTGAGAAATTAGATTTTAATCTTTTCCCTGAATTTTTTGAGACTTCGCAAAACGCAGGCACTTGTACTTTTAAATCTCTTTTTGCAAGCTTAAGGCAAAAATGCCTTACCGGATTTCCAACTAAAGAAGAAGGACTTAATTTTTATAAAACAATTAAATTTCATTATAAAAATAACGCCCTCTTAGACGCCTGTTATGATTACTTTGTAGTAAACCTTAATGAACACTTAAGGACGAAATCTAGACTTAATGTAAATTTTAATGAACGCTTAAGAACGAAACCTACTCTCATAAAAAATTTGGCTCAAAATCAAGCGAGAGCCGCTCTTAAACTCTTTAACAAAGGGCTTATTAGTTCTCATGAATTAAAGGAAATAGAGAATCTAATTACAGAAATCAATAGAAGGCTTGAAGAAAGAAAAAAATTAGAGAAAAAAGCAACTTCTAAGCCTCCCATTCAATTTGCAGACGTTTTACCAAGACCTATTATAGAAACTTTCAATTGCTTAAATCAGCCTAGTTTTAGCAGTTTGGCTACAAACAATAAGTCCTCAGAAGCCACACTTAAGTTGGATAGAGCGAATCTTCTTATAGAGATTCAAGAAGCGCCTCCCATTAATAGCGTAGATGTCTACCTAAAAAATGCAACCGATGTTTTAGAGGGGTTGTTAAAACGGGCAAATGAAAAGGATTCAAAATTACTTCAAGAGATTTTAATTAAGCTTACCAAAAGCTTGCCCATTCCTAATAAAAATAAACCTTATTGGGATAGTCTACCCGATGAAAAGATAGAAACTTGTTTAGAATCACTCTATAAAATAAGCCGCCTATTTTTATCTGTTTCAACCTGCTTAAAAGAGGGACTATCTCCAGAGGCGTATTTAGAATTGCATGCATTGACTGCAATAGCCGAATTTTTATGCTTTAAAAAAAATGACCTAAACATAAGTAAAGAAGTCCTTCCAATCGAAGGTTTAATTGTCTTTTATCAAAAAGCCGGCGTCCATTTAAAGGACCCTCTGGCACATGATCGTTTACAAGAAATTTTAGAATGTCGAAAAAACCCTTATGATTTAACTAAAACTGAAAGAAATTTTGCAGCTTCCTATAAAAATTCGCTTTTTTATTTTACTGACAAGTATTACCAAGGGGAACTAGCCAATGGTTTTTGGCGTAGCGATTTGCAGCAGAATAAGTATGGAAAATACTTAAAAAAATGTTTAAGCGACTCTGGAATACAAAGACAGTTAAAAAAACACCGGCTTGATTCTTTACCTGAAAAGAAAAAAATTAAAAAACTGCATGAAGATCGGTTAGAGATAAACGATATGGATAGGCTTTTACCAAAGAGCCATCACTATCTAAGACAGATTTTCTTGGCTACAGAACTTAGGGTTCCTAACTCTAAAGCTTCCGCAGGAGAATTTATGGAGTTCATCCAGCGAGGAAAATACTACTATTGTAAAATGAAAGGGGATAATAATACTCCCAAAAGGATTGAATCTAAAAGAGCTGAAAAATGGTCTTTTCATAATATCGAGCTAATTCCTTCTAACAAACTAGAATTTGCCGGCTTATCTCAAAATAAACTCATGTTTCAAAGAGAAATGGAAGCCCAGCAAGAAGAAGGCCTTATCTCAGTTTCCGGACCCGATGAGATCATAAGAGCAATAGATTTTTACGAAACCCTTCCTATTTCTGAATATGAAAATGAAGCTAAAAGAGCTCGTTTAGCAAGTCACTTTTTTAGACCTCTTAGGCTTAAAAATGCGATCACAAGTGATCCTAGAGTGGCTGTAAAAATTTTTAATTTTCTTCATCAAAAAATTGATTACTTTAAGAGTAAAAATAATATTGAGGCAGTTTTATTTTTTGTAAATTTAGCTTCGGCTATAACACCCCATATTTACCACCTTTTCAAAACACATAGAAATCGCTTTGAGGAACTTGGTTTAAAAAACTTAATGTTCATTAGAGACTACAGAGATGAGTTGCAAAATCATGTCTTGCCTCTATCTAAAACGCTTGAGGCGAAAATTGAAGTCTATCGTCAAATTGCTTACATAAGGGGTTCCAATAGTGAAGTTATTGAAGCGTTTTTAGCAGGAACTTTAGATGAAGAAACAAAGGAATTGCTTGCTTTAGACCTATTGACTGAAAGAATTTTACCTGAAGACCAAAGTGCGTACCCTTTCACGGTTGATTCTGAAAAGGCTCAAATTATATTGGAAAAAAGGCTTTTTGAGTTTCTTAACTCTGATAAAAAAGATTCAATCTTAAATAAGCTGCTAAATCGGTTTATAGAGGGCGAACACGATTGGAATCCTCTTTCAGATACTTGTTTTTCTGCAAATAATGGTTTATTAAAAATAGATTTTTCAACAGGCTATCTTATAAATAACAATCGTTTTTTGTTTCCTATTCCAAGAGCTGTTTCCGAACACCCTCTTTTTCTTAAAGTATTCAAAAATGTGACGGACATTGTCCCATATAGCGATCAGAAGGGAGTTATTAGTAATTTTATCATCTATGAGGGTAAGGAAGAGTCTAAGGTTTTTTTAGAAATTCAAAAAGGAAGAGTCAAAGACATAATTATTTATAAAACAATCGATAACAGAAAGTGTATTTCAGTAAATGCTAAGGAATTAAAACAAAAATTACGTGACGTCCTTAAAGTTGATATTCTTGATGAAGAGGATGTGGTTTGGAAATCCTCTCTTAAGGATGGTAAGGGTTATTTTAGGATTGAGAGAAAAAATGGGGATTTTTTCCTTATCCACTTTACCGAAGATAGTGAAAAAACTTTCAATGTAACAGGTATCACAAGAAATGATTCTCCTTATCAAATAGTCGATGCGTATCACTTTCCCGTTTTGAATAAGATGGGTATAGAAAACTTGAGTCAAATTTTATGTTTAGTAAACCCAAAAAATGGCCATTTAAAGCAAATAGAATACCTGAGACTAAACCTTAGCTTTGATGTGAGGGATGTAAAGGGTCAAAGATTTGCATTCTCTAAAGAATTTCCAGGTTTTTATATTGCTCCGGATCAAAACAAAAGTTTTTGCGGCCTCTCTAATTTAGGACTCATATTAGAAAATTCTGAAGGACAGAGAAAATTTATCCTCCCAAACAATAAAAGAGACTTTAGAGCTGTGAAAGGAAAGCCTTTTGACATCTTAGAATTGCCTTCTGAAAAAGGGACAAGAGCCTTAGCTTATGATATTGAAACCACTTCTTCCGGAGATCGATTAAAGCCTTTAAGCAGTTATGATGCCCTTTATGCGGCCTATTTAATGGCATTACAAAAACATTACGGGCAATCCCTTTATTATATAAACAAAGCCTTAACTGTAAAAGCTTATACGAAAGAAGAATTGGAGTTAATAAAAACCTTTTTGAGTAAGCTTAAGAGTGATGGTCATCCGAGCGCCAGAGTTTTATATTTAAGAATATTTTTGATTCAACGAGAAAATACTCAAAAATATACTCCTAATGATCTTGGGAAAATAAGTCAGGAGGATCTTTTAGAAGTTGGAAGCTGCTATTCAGAATGGCTAAAGCTCAGGCGAAATGAAACTGCTTGCAGATTAAGCTTAAGCGAGGAGAAATCGCTTCTTAGGCTCTTTTTTGATAGTCATAGTAAGATGGCTGATTCCGGAAAAATTTTGAAAGGCATAATTGGGATTGTATCCTGTCTAAAATCTAGATTGCGCGAACTCACAACAAGGGCAGAAGAGCCTTTTTCAGACCCAAACATTGAGCTTTTTTCTCAATATTTAAATACACCTGTAAAAGGTTCCTTTTCGAAAATTAAAGGAGACTTTTTTAAAGTGTTTGGGAATTACCTTAAACCTTTGGAAGACTTCAATGAGACTTTAACCATATCCGGGAGTGAATTTAGGACTTGGGTTCCCACTTTTTATAATATTTTGGTTGAAGCATACCAAAATAACACCAAAGAAAATGTTGAGAAAGCAAATAAGGTTTCCAAGATTTTAACTCTCATGGAAGGATCTTCTTTTTGCTCTAAAAAACATGAAAAGCATTTTCATTTTTTTTACTTTTTGAAACAAGTTCGAGACTATCCCTCAAAATTTCCTCCTCTTTCACAGATAAAGGAGTTTATTGAATATAACGGTTTAGATCCCTGTCAAAAATGGGCTGGGAAAAGCAACGGTGATAGCTTTTTAATGAAACTGGATGCTCTTTCTAAACATTTACCAGGACCGAAAAAACAATCTTTAGTAAACGCCGTTTCCACTTTGAAAAAAACTGATGACTTGGAAACTTTAATTAACGAAGTACCAAAGCTTGAAGAATTTCTTGAGCTTTCTTTTAAAGTCAGCCCCGCTGAGATTAAAGAAAGCGCTTTTGATATCGATACAGAAGTGATAGACCCTATCTTTGATAAGTATGTGAAAAATTTCTTTGATCAAGATAGAGTAGCGCCTCAAGAGTCTTTTTCATTTGATCCTTTTGGAGAGGATGAACTGACAAAAACTAAGTCTGAAGAGCTGAAGCATCGAATGGACGTTTACTATGCAGCAAAAAAAGATAATCAAGTTCTTTACACTTTAAAAAGCGGCGCTTCTTTAGAAAAATTAGAAAAAAAATTAGGCGGGCTTGTAGTTAAATATAGACGTAAGTTGAAACAAAAAGAAGATTTGTTAACAAAAGGCCTTAACACGTTATCTATAGATGAATGTGCGTATCGGCATTTGCATGTTCTTGGAAAAGAAGTTCCTAAAGTGACTTTAGAGGATGGAATGACTCTTTATATCCTAGGGAAATTGCCTCCTGAATTAGATAAAGAAATGGGGATCTATCTTGCTATGAAAGCAAGGCATGCCCAAGCAGAAGCCTGTCTAAAAGCCGCACAAAAAATTGCTAAATCCGAAGAGTCTCTAAATGAAAAGGAGCTTGCTCTTCATGGGCTTGCTCAAGGCCTTTCTCAGAAAAGAGCCTACAATTCTTTAAAGCATCACAAACTAGAAAGGCTCTATCTTGTATTTGAAGCGAAAAACGGTCTTTTATTAAGACCTAAACAAGTAGATATTTTAAATTATTTTGCTGAGTATAAAAATGAAGCAAAAGAGCTCATCGCGATGCTTGGAACAGGAAGCGGTAAATCCAAGATTTTAGCACAGCTTATGCAGTTATTAAGAAGAGAGATGACACCTCTTGTATTAAATTTATGGCCTTCGCCTCTTTACAATGTAAATACGCTTGATACAAAGTCTCAAGTTGAAAAAAGCAACGGGCAAAGAGCTGATACTTTTGAGTTTGATAGAAGCATTAATACATCCAAAGAACGGCTTCGTTTTATGTTAAGAGAGCTTAGGGAAGCCCCTTCTCAAGCAAGACAGTTAAACACCAAGTCAAACGATATACAAAGCTTTGAGCTTAAGTTTTTAGAAATTTTAGACCTTTACTCTAAAGAAAAATTAAAAGAAGAAGGGGTCATAAATCTTTTCCAAGAAATTTTAAAAACTTTTAGAGCGTCTGAAGCCCATATGGACGAAACGCATATTACTTCCTCACCTAAAAAAGAATTAAACTTTACCATCGGCGAGCCGGAATCTATTGATGCTAACCATGTCAATGCCATTGAAATGGTTTATAGAACCCTGATAGAGCATTTTAACGAACTTGTTAAACTTAATAGTTTTAAAGCTCTTCTTAAAAAAGAAGACTTTACCCAGGAAGTAAAGTTAAAATTAGCGGAATCCTTAGCGAGGTATCTTGAAATCAAAGAGGAAGAGAAAGAATCGTACCTTAATTACGTGACAAAAAGAGAGTGCGAAGATCCGGATTGGCTGTCTCTACATCCAAAACGAGAAGAAATCACAACAGTTAGAGGAGAAATTACTTTCTTACTTGCTGAAACTCTCTCTAAAGCAACTTCTGTTAATTATGGCTTAAGCAAAATCGATCCTACTATTGAGTATATAAAGCCTTATGAAGGGAATGATGCATGCGTAGAAACTGCTGAATATGACAATCCCCATGAGACCTTAAATAAAACCTATCAATATTACCTTTGCCGAAGATTGACAGAGGATCAAATATGGAAACTCGTGGCGTCACTACAAAAACAGGGTCTTGATCAAGCAAGGAAAAGAGGCTCTGATCCAAAAGAAACAGCCGCTTATGCTGAATTTGAGGAAATCTTTCCTAAAAAAGTTCCGCGCTTATTTTCCTTAACGAAAGAAGATGTAAAAACCCATTTAGCTAAAATTAATAAAAATAACGAATTAATTTTTTACTACGTGAGGAAGGTCGTAGCACCCACTATCGTGCAATATAAAGAAAAATTTAAAAGCGATGCTCAGAATCTTAAGAGCTGCTTTGGATCTGTCATTGGCATGAGCGCAACGCCCGGAGCTAAAGAAATTTATGGCAAGGAGGTTGTTTATAGACCCGATAAAGGTAGTGACGAGCTTATTTTAGACACCTTGTCAAGGAAATGCGCGGACCCATCAACAATTCATGTTTTAGATTCAAGCCAGCCGAGGGATATTTTGGAAGAGCTTCTTAGGAAGCTTCTTCCTCCAAATACTCCGATCCGAATGATCATTGACATGGGCTCTCTTTTTAAGGGAATTGGAAATAAAGAGTTTGCCATTAAGCTTCTTGATCATTTTGAGAAGAATCAGCTTAGTTTTAAAGGGGTTGTTTTCTTCCATGAGGATCATTTAATGTCCCTTGAAAAGGATGCTAAGGGTCATATCCAATGTCTTCACATTGAGAGAAGTCAATTAAAACTTAATGAGCGCTTTACTTATTGTGACAATAAGCATGTCTTTGGCTCTGACATAAAACAAGACCCTGAAGCGATCGGTCTTTGCACTTATGATCGCGATGTCGATTTAGATTTAATGCTCCAAGGAGTCGGAAGGCTTCGAGAGCTTACTCAAAATCAAAGTGTCGAGTGGGTTTTAACAAAGGAAGTTAAGGATGTCATAAGTGAAAAACCTTTAACTTTCGTGGATTTAAGAAATCTATCTATAAAAAATCAAGCCGAAAAAGAAGCAGATGATCTCTTTCGATCTTTAAAACAACAGATGAAAAACGAAATTCGAAATCTTATGATCTTAAAGCTTATCTATGCTGAAGATGAAAAAGAGGTGATAGCCTTATATAATGATTTTAGAAGCTTTTTAGTAGAAAAAAAACCGACTACAGGCCTTGAGCTTTATGGAGGGGCTCAAGAAGAGGTTAGCGCCCTCTTTGCTTTAACGATAGAAAGAAAAAAGCTCAAGGAAATTGCTTTAGGAATAAACTCCTTTAGTCCGGATGAAAAAGAATACTTATGTAAATCTCTTAAGGCATATAAACAAAAAATAATTGAACTTGAATCCAGACTACCCTCTAAAGTTAAGCTTGGAGCTTCCTTATTAGAAACAGAAAACGAAATTCAAGATGAGATTTCTCTTGAGATGGAAGCCTTCATCGAAAATGTGACTGCAACTAATACCGGCAGAGTCAAGAGACGGTCTTATAGATGGAATTCTTTTGACCTTTATAATAGTAATTGGACAAAAACGACTTCCGTGACTTTTAATATAGCAAGATTTATTGGCAACATCTTTTCTTTCTTAAAAACGGTTGTTTTTGAATCGTTTTCGCCAATTGCAGCGATGGTTGAAGATTTAAGCGGCTCTAGAGGTTTAATGAAGCTTGCTAAGATCCCTATCTATATCATCGCAGCTTGCATAAATGCGGCGGCATTTTTAGTTTTTGCCGCGACAATTGCTCTGCCAGCTCTTGCGTTAGCTGGAGGGGTCGCTATCCTGAATCTTACCGGGCATACCTTTAGAAGGGTATCTTTAGCGAATTATTCAGTCCCTCTTTTCGAAGCTGAAAAAGTCCTTGGCGTTTCAAAAGAGTTGGAAGTCTCAAAGGAACTTATGAAAGGCACCAAAAATCATAAGATTCTTATGACCAATAATTTTGTCACCCTTATTGAGCCGAATGCCGATAAACCGATCATGGAAGTTTTAGGTAAGGATCAAAGGATTTGCCATGAGGTGATTGTGGTTCAAGATACGAACCAAAATGGAGTTAAAGCCTATACCGTTATTTTAGGGGATCAATCAACCGATGCTAGATTCTTTAGAAAAGAGCTCATGAAAGATGCTCTTACAACGACTGCAGAAGAAGCAAATAAGAGGACTCGAAAAGTCTTTCTTTATGATTTAAGGCTTGGCGTTGTCGCAGATAGCAAAAATTTTATAGATGAAGAAGAGCTAAGAAGAGATAACGGTTTTCTAGAACTTATCGTAAAAACTAAAATTTTTAATGGAGATGTCAACTATAGCCTTGAAGAGGAAAAGGTCCTCTATAAAATGCTAGAAGATGAGACTGTAAAAAAACAAGCCGCTGCCATTATTAAAAAATCGCTTGTTTGGAAGCCGGAAAGAAGAAATCAATTTACTCAAAGCCATTTAAACGAATTAATCTTTGCTTAAAACGCTTTTTTTAGAAGCTTCCTTAAGGGATTGATTTTTTTCAAAAAGTTTTAAGTACTTGTAAAAGGCCGTTATTCCGTTATAAGAAGAGATGACAAAGCCCTCATAACCATTTGTCACACCATTTTTTAAAAAATAGCTTTTAAAAAAGGCAAAAGAGCCATGCAAAAGAGCCTTCCAAGGGGAGCTTCTCTTTCTTCCTGCATTTTCTTTAGCGAAAAGCTCAGAGTAATGCTGCATTTTGCTAAGAAAGTCAGACAGGTTCTGGTAGGAGGTATGAAAAAGGGGCTGGCTTAAGTACTTTATTTGGGCAAGGTTTACTTTTATTTGCTCATGAACCTCGGCGTTAGTAAAACAAGTTTTTCTTCGATTATAGAGCCTGTATTGAAAATCGGGATGCCAGCCGCAGGAATGGATCCACTTTCCGTTATAAAAATTTTTTCTGGATACCGCGTAAACGGTATTTTCTTCTAATTTAAGTCTGAGTAATTCCTGGATTAAGCCGGGCGACAAGATTTCATCGCTATCAATTGAGAAAATCCAGTCGTTTTTTGCAAGGGAGCTTGCAGTATTATGAGTTTTCCCAAACCCCTCAAAGACGCCTTCAAAAACTTTAGTGTTATTATAAGTTTTGGCGATTTTTATCGTTTCATCCGTCGAACCGTTGTCATAGATCAGCACTTCCTCAAAGTCTTGCAAACTTTCAAGAGTTGCCTTGATTGTTTTTTCGGAATTTTTAGTTAGTATTGTAAAAGAAATATTTTTGAAATCCATTATTCCATTCCAGTTTTATAATTTCTTAATAAAAAGGGATTATTATTTGATTTTTTTTATATTCATATAGTTTACTATTAATCCATTTTTTTCTAACTTTAGGAATTTTATGCAGTTCGATGGCTTCATTTCTTCAAACAATTTCCCAACACCCCTTTCAATGGAGCCCGCTAAGAAAAAATTCCTCTTAAGTAATGATCCAACTCCTAGAGTCCAAGATTCCGAAATAGAATCGCTTTCCGAAATAAAATATACTCCCGGCGAAAGCTTTGCAACTTATGATAAGAAATTATTTGCCTTAGAATCGGCGGATTTTCTAATTCGCGACTTGGAGATGGGTTTTTGTCCAACCCCTTCTGAGCAGATTAGCCGATTTACTAGCTGTTTAAAGGCTGCCTTAAAAAATTTGGGGGATCAAGAAAGCGACGAAGCTTACGATTTCTCAAATATTGAACAATTTCAGCGCTATGTGGATCTGATTTCCGATCTAAAGAGGGATGTACACAATAATACAAAACTAAAAAACTTAACTAAACAAACGATTGCAGACTTAAAAGCTCTAAAACCCGGTCAGTCCCTTTGGCTTCCCGGAGGATTTAAGACTGATAAGATGACCCAAGAAATGATCTATGTCATCGAGAAGCAAAAAAACGGCAAGTTTGCTTTTACTGTGGTTAACACGGGAGAAGGAATAGAAAACCACCCGGGGTTTGTCTTTCATGGCAAAGCAAAATTTCAAACGCATTTAACTAAAGAAAATATTCTCGAAGTAGATATTTGCCAAAATGAATTTATCGAATCACTTTTGGAGATGCAGCTTTCCTTTGATTGGTATTATAAAACCACCCACGCTGACAATATTTATAAAGGCCTCTTTCCCTATTTAAAAGGATCCGAGCCTAGAAAAATCGACCCTAGAAATTTTCCTGAATTTTATCAGGGAAAGCAAAAGTCTGAGACAACTTCTTTAATGAAGGCTCTTTTTACAAGCTTAAGGCAAGACTGCATAAGGAAGGGGACTTCTTTTGAGGAAGGTCTTAAAACCTATAAAAGGATTAAATTTTTCTATACGGCAAATAGTTTAAGAGATGCCTGTTATGACTTTTCAACGAGCCATTTTTGCAAGAGCCAGGCTATTTTTATTAAAGAAATTGCCGAAAAACAGGCAAGATCAGCAAGAAAGCTCTTTAAAGAAGGAGTTCTAACCAAACAGACCCTGCAAAGGACGGAAGCGACTCTAATTCATATTAAAGAGGGTCTTAAAAGCGCAAAAGGGTTAGCAAAAAAATCCTTGGGCAAAAGAGCTGAAAAATATGATTATAGCTACAAAGACTCAAGATCTGCTTCTTCAGCTTTTACATTTAAAGAGCCGGTTCCCCCTTACGATTTTGTGGATCGCCCCCGAAAAGCAAGTTGTCCGTCTTTAAGTGTAAAAAAAATATTGAAAACATCCGAAGTTAATTTAACTTCTTCATCGGATGTAAAAGATTTTCTTTTAAAGCAATACAACACTTTTCAGACAATTTTACTTTCCAACCCGACTCAAGAACAGGTTGAAGTGGTATTGCAAGCTTTGATTGCGACTGTACGCTCCCTTCCAATACCAAGCAAGGCCGATGCTTTTTGGGAAATGCCGGATGAGGAAATAGATGACTGCTTAGAAGCCCTTTACAAAATTTCAAGAATTTTTCTTTCGACTCAGACTACAGATGGTAAAACGTTAACGGCCGAGGCTCAAGTTGAACTTCATGCTCTATTTGCGATTTCTCAAAGATTATGCTTCAAAAAAAATGATTTAAATATAAATCAAGAAAGGGTTCCGGTTGAATCTTTCATTGAGTTTTATCAAAACCCTCAAGTTTTGCTTATAAGTCCAACTGCAAGAGAGCGGATCGAGAAAATTCGATCTTACTGCAATGATCAATATGATTTAACGGCTCCTGTTGATACGACAGTTTTTACTGAAAACTTGAAAAAATCTCTTTTTATACCAAAAGACTATGGAGTTCATGACGTCACTCAAGTGAGTGACTTTGAAAAAGTGGATAACGCCTATAGCCGATTCTTAAGAAAAGCGTTAAGCAACCCTATTGTCATTGCAAACCTAAAGAAAGCCGGGCTTCAAAATGCGTCCTTAGAAGAAAAAATGCACGCGTTATTAAGCGATCGCTTGCAGGACAAACCTCGCCTTCTTCCAAGAAGCTATCATTATTTTAGGCAAATATTTTTCGCTTCTGAATTCTCTAAATCAATTACAACCTCTCCCGACAGAATTGCTGAAGAATTCTTCTATAAAAAAACAGTAACTAAATACCGGGATGAGGTCTATACAAGCTTTACATTAAAAATTGATGCAGGTTTCGTGAGCGGCTATAGCAATCCCGAGTGGACTGGAGATAGAGAGTTAAGAAAAAATATTCAGGATTCCTTCTCCACAAGGGATCAAAATTCTCTTATGTATGACTTTATTAAGGAAGCTGAACGGGAAATGGCCCTTATTTCAGTTTCCGGACCGGATGAAGTGGTTAGAGCTATTGCGCATGCAGAGAATAATCTACCCGGTTTTTTTGAAGATGAGAAAAATAGAGCGCTTTTCGCTTGCCACTTTTTTAGGCCCGGAAGGCTTAATACCACTTTTTTTCATGACCCGAGAGTTGCTAAAAAGGTCATTCATTTTCTTCATCAGAAAATTGATTTCTTTAAAACCAAGAAAAATCTGAAAGCGGCGTTATTCTTTGTTAATCTAGCTGCTACGGTAGCAGAAGAGGTAAAAAACTGCCATTCTAAGCATGGCCCCCGCTTTACAGAAGTAGGGATTGAAAACCTTAACTTTTTAAGAGACTATCGAGAAGAGCTTTTAGAAGAAATTTTACCCCTTGCGGATTCGTTTGTCGAAAAATCCGAAGTTTATATGCAGCTTGCCAATCTCCATGCTCTCTTTTCAACTAAAGATCTTTTAGCTAAGTTAAAATACGGGGGAGAGGAGGCGAATACGCTTGCAATCGACTTGCTGACCTCTTTAATTTTGCCCACCCTCAGCAACAAATACCCCTACCCTGTAGAGTCGAAAAATCTTTTGCTTCTCATGAAAGATTCCCTATTTGACTATCTGAACAAATCCAATTCAAAACGAGATGAGATTTTAAACGCGATCATAGAACGTTTTATAGAGAAAAATGCGAATTGGTCGAAATTAGGCGATGCTGCCATCTATGAAGACCCAAGCCAAGGTCTAAAAATTGACTTTCAAGCAGGGTGCATCTATGAAAATGATGAGCTCTTAACCTATCTTCCAAATAAGATTGCGGATAATAATCTCTTTAAGACCATTTTTAAAGGGATTACTGGCGTTAGCTACAATAAAAATTCAGAGAAGCGCAAGCACTCTAGCTACTCAAAGGAAAGTCCTTATTTTGTAATTCATGAAGGTGAAAAAACTTCAAAGGTTTGGGTAAACAAAAATGATAATGGGATCTTGATTGAAAGAGAGATAGAGGGAGTCACTTATTTATCTATTGAAACCTCAAAGCTTTTACATATTAATGAGACCCTTCCATGCGAGCTTTTAGAACCGGATGATATTATCTGGAGCCACGTAAAACCCCAGCAAAGCACTCGAGGTTTTTTTTCCAAATCCCTGGGTTTTAGGGATAATAAAGAAGGTCACTTTAGGGTTGAGAAAAAGAACGGGGAAGTTTTTTACCTCCATTATGAAGGGTCTTCTGATGTTTTCAATATGACAAAGATCACGAAGGAAGACCTTGAACTTATTGAACCCTCAAAAACTATAGCTCCTGACTTTACAAGATTTGAACCGTTAAAAAACACACGGTTTTACGCGAGTCCAAAAGTAAAAAATCAGCTAGCGCGCTTTGAGTTTTCTAGTTTAAAACTCGGTTTTAATGTTAGGACAGTAGACGGTGTGACAAGGGCTTTTTCTGAAGATATCCCAGGCTTTTTTGTTTCTTCCAATCAAAATTGCAAGCCGTATGAGTTCATGCCTTATGCGCTGGTATTAGAAAATGCAAGTGGTCAGAAAAAGTTTTTGATCCCTGAAAAGAGCAGGGTCTTTAAGGCGCTTGGTTTTGAACAATCCTTTAGCCCTATTCAAATTCACGAGACTGGGACCAATAAATACCTTTGCTATGATGTTGAAGAAACTGCAAAGGGTGATAGATTAAAAGCTGTTTCCGCTCATGAAGGTCTTTACGCCGTTTATCTTATGGTCTTGAATAAAAAATATAGTAAAGCTTCTTATTATCTAAACCAATCCCACAGCCTTTCAAGATATACAGAGAATGAACAAGAGCTTATCAAAAATATTACGATGACGCTTGCAAAAGATGGTCATCCTTCAGCAAAGGCCCTACTTCTTCGTCTTGTTAATATGGGAGAAATCAATAGAAAAAAACACGCTTCTAACGATATTCAAGAACCTAAAAAAGAAGAAGTTCTAGCGCTTTTAACAAGTTATCAAAACTATGTTGCCAACAAAAATAACGAGACTCACTGCTTTTTAACCGTTCAAGAAGAAAAAAACATTCTCAGAACCCTCCTTGCCGAGTTTAAAAAGCAATTACAAAAGCTCGATGATTTTGAGATCCCGGCTTTTATAAAAGATATCTTAAAGAATCAGCAATTAAAGATTTTTCCAACTTTGCAATCTCGTCTTCGTGAACTTGCCGGCAAGGAAAACGAACTTGAAGAAATAGATTTGCAAAATCAGATGCAGTCTCTAGAGCCTAAAAAAGAAGCTCTATTAAGCGATGTTTATAGAGGTGACTTTTTTAGTCTTATAGCAGAGCCTACAAAACCTTTACACCAGTTCAATAAACCTCTATCGCTCTCAAGAGAAGATTTTAGAGTTTGGTTTTCGACTTTCTATGGAATATTAAAGTCGGGATCGACTGAAGATAAAGAGCGTCTTCACAAACTTCTTAAGTTGATGGAAGGCTCAAGCCTCCTTCTAAAAGAAGAGGGTTCAAGCCAAAAAGCCTTTTTTAATTTATTAAAAGCTTTAAGGGATAGTCCGAGCAGCTTTCCTCCCGTAAGTGAACTTCTTGCCTACAAAGAGTTTGTTTATGATCGAAATAAAACTGATTACTGGCAGAAAAAAGATGATTTTGACAAGAAAAAAGAAGCGCTATTTCAAAGGCTTGTTAAATTAACAGATCGGGGCGGCAATAGTATTTTTAATTTTGCTAATTTAGGCGCTCTTTTTAACGCAGTTCTTTTTTCAACAGGAAATGAAGCTGAAGAAATTCTTCATAATGAAATACCAACTCTTCAAGACTTTTTGAAGCTTTCCTTAACTATTAGTCAAGAGCCTTTGCCACCTGCCATTAGGGATTTGGATAAAGGGGCTATAGACCCTTATTTTGAAAAGCTTATAAGAAAGTTTTTCAAAAAGGACTTCCAATGTTCACCGCCGCCCCTTGAATTTGATGAGTTGGAAGAAAATCCTCTTGTCAAAGCGAGAAGCGCTGAAGTTAAAAAGATGATGGAAGCTTACTATGCGACTAAACCAAAAGAAGAGGTTTTTTATAAACTTAGAAATAAAACGTCCTTGGATACTTTGCAAAAGACTCTGGAAGGGACAATCAAAAGCTTTAAGAAAGATCTTAAAAAAAGAGAAGAGAGGCTTTTAAAAGCTCTCAATACCCTTTCTAATGAAGAGGGAGCTTTTAGACACTTAGCCCTACTTGGTAAAGAAATCCCTAAAGTGACCCTTGATGGAGGGGTAAATTTATTCCTTATGGGGAAATTGCCGAAAGACCTGGATCTTGAAATGGGGACTTATTTGGCGTTGAAATCAAGGGTGGCGCAAGGGGCCAATTGTCTTGAGAACCTTGAAAAACTCAAAGATTCCAAAGACATGAATGGCGAAAGAGAACTTGCCATTCATAGACTTGCTGAAGACCTTTCCATTCAAAGGGGGTACTTGGGAGAAGGCTCTACAAAACTGCAAAGGCTCTATCTTGCTTTCGAAGGAAAAAATGGCCTTTTGCTTAGAGCTAAGCAAGTGGCTATTTTAAATGACTTTGCTAATTATAGCGATGAAAAAGCCCTCCAGCTTATAGCTATGCTTGGCACAGGCAGCGGAAAGTCAAAAATTTTGGCACAGCTTATGCAGCTGATAAGAAGAGGTGTCTCTCCCTTAATTGTGAACCTATGGCCGTCTCCTCTTTATATGGTTAATGCGAATGATACCAAAGGCCAGGTCGGTCCAAGCTTTGGACAGGTATCGGATAGTTTTGAATATGGCCGTAATAGCCCTCTAACACTTGACCACATTCGTTTTACTCTTCGAGAGCTTAGACAAGCCGCTCTAGAAACAAGACAAGTCAATGCCCGTCCTGAAAACATTCAATCTGCCGAGCTTAAATTTTTAGAGGCGCTCGAGCTTATAGATAAAAATGAGCTCCAAGAAGAGGAGATCATTCATTGCTTCCAAGAGCTTTTAAAAACTTTCAGGGCATCGGAAACCCATATTGATGAAGGGCACGTCAATTTGTCTCCAAGACATGAGGTTAACTTTACTTTGGGCGATCCGAAACCTGTTAGCGAAAAGCATGTCGAAGCCATTGAGATGATTTATAAAACACTTCTTCGAGAATTTAAGGGAGTGGTTAATCTAACAAATTTCCAATCCCTCCTTGAGAAAGAGACTTTTGATCATGCGCAAAAAGAAAAGCTTGCGATTTCCTTAATGCCTTATATGGTGATTACTGAAGAACAAAAAGATTCGTATATCAAGTATGTGACGGAAAAAGAAAGCGCCATGCCGCCTTGGCTTGCAGCCCATCCTAAAAAGGAAGAAATTGCAGTTCTAAGAGGGGAGCTTACCCTTTTACTAGTTGAAACTCTCTCCAAGTCGACAGCAGTTCACTATGGTTTAAGCAAACTTAACTCTGACATTGAGTATGCGAAGCCTTATGACGCCAATGATTCTTGCGTTGAGCTTTCAGAGTATGATAATGCTCATGAAACCCTTAATAAAACCTATCAGACTTATCTTAACCGCAGGCTGTGTCTTGATCAAGTATGGCGTACCATTGACTCTTGGCAAAAAGCAGGCGTTGATGAAGCCAAGCAAAAGCGAAAAGATCCAAAAGATACAGAAGCCTATAGGGATTTTGAGAAGTACTTCCCTAAAGGAATGCCGGGACTTTTTGTCTTAACAAAGAGCGATGTTGATAAATGGCTGTCAAAAATTAATAAAAATGACGACTTTATTTTTTATTACATTAAAAAGCATGTGGCTCCTTCTATCCAGCAGTATCCGGAAAAATTAAAGAGCGACCCTCAAAACTTAAAAAGCTGCTTTAAAAATATTATAGCGATGAGCGCAACACCCGGCCCTAAAGAAATTTATGGAGCGGATGCCGAGTTTAGAACAGATAAAGGAAGTGATGAGCTTGTTTTAGATACGCTTTCTCAAAAATGCAAAGATAATAAATCGATTCATGAACTTAATGCGAATCAGCCCGGACAAATTCTAGATGAAATCATTAAAGACTTATTGCCTAAAGAGACCCTTATCAGAATGCTTATTGATATCGGCTCCCTTTTCAAGGGGATCAGCAATGAACAGCTAGCCTCTAAGCTTCTCGAGCATTTTAAAAGCACCAATCCTGAGATAAAAGGGGTCGTTTTCTTCAAAGACGACGAGTTAATGTCTCTTGAAATTAACCCTCAAGGCGGAACTAAGCTTATTCCTTTTGAAAGAAGCTTGCTTAAACCGAAAGAGCGCTTTACTTACTGCGACAACAAGCACATGTTTGGGGCGGATATTAGACAGTACCCGCAAGCGATTGGTCTTTGCACCTATGATCGGCATGTGGATCTAGACGATATGCTTCAAGGGGTGGGAAGGCTTCGCGAGCTGACCAAAGGTCAAAGCGTTGAGTGGGCGATTACAAAAGAAGCTAAAAATCTAATCACCAAAGATGAGCTTTCCTTTGTTGATTTAAGGAACCATTCTCTAAAAAACCAAGCTGAGAGGGAATCTGATGACCTTTATAGATCTTTTCGCCAGCAAATGAGAAATGAGATTCGCTTAAAGTTGATGATCAAGCTCATTTATGCCGGATCATTTAGGCAAGTCATCGCTCTCTATAGGGATTTTAGAAAATTTCTTGTTGAGAAAAACCCGACTTCAGCGATTGAACTTTATGGAAGCCCTCAAGAGGAAGTTCGAACTCTTAAGGCCCTAAAACTTGAAAGAAAGCAATTAATTAAACAGGTAGATGAATTCACCTCTCTTTCCGCTCATGAAAAAACAAGCCTTAAAGAAGCTTTAGAGTCCTATAAACAAAAAGCTCTAGATTTAAAGGAAAAGTTTCCGGAAAAAGTGAAAATTTCAAACACGATACTTGGCACTGAATCCGAGATTCAACAGCAAGTCCAGCAAGAAATGAATGTTGAAGAAGATACTCTAGTTTATGATAGAAACGGTCTTTTTAAGAGAAAGCCGGATCTTTGGGGCAACTCTTTCGACCCATTTGCCGGCACCTGGGCAAACCCTTCTTCCATGGTGCTTTACAATATTTCGCGCTTTGTAAAAAGTATCTTTTCATTCCTTAAATCGTTGCCGCTTGCACTACTTGCGCCCATTCGGTTTATTGCAAATAAACTAGGAGCTCCGAGAGGATTAATATCCGGGTTGGCTAAGGGAACCATAATGCTAACGGCAGGGCTTGTTAATTTGGCAGCTCTTCTTGCCATCGGAAGCGTTGTAGCGGCCTTATCACTATCCCTTGCTTTAATTGCATCTATACCGCTTCTTATTGGAAAAGTTACAGGGGTGTTATTTAATAAAAGCTCATCTCCTGTGCCTTTATTTGAAGCAAGCGAGGTAGTAAGAAGCGGCTCTTTTGAGGATGCTTCGAAGTTATCTGCTTTATTAAGGAGCAAATCAGGGTCGATACTAATGACCAATAACTTTCTCAAAAGGCAAGAAAGTTCTGTAGAGTTGCCTAATATGCCGCCTTTTGGAAAAGAGCAAAGAACCTGTCATGAAGTGGTCGTCATTGAAGACACCGATGCCAATGGCCATAAGACCTATTCGATCATTATGGGGGATCAGTCGACGGACGCACGCTTTTTTAGACAAGCGCTTTATTTGGATTCTCTCTTATCTCAAGATGCTTCGAAAAGGACTAGAAAGGTCTGTCTTTATGACCTTAACCTCGGGATTGTTGCAGATGGCAAGAACTGTTTTAATGAAGATGAGTTAAATAAAAACGAGGCCTTCCTGGAGCTGATTGTTAAAGTGAAAATCTTTAACGGCGATTTAAATTACACTCATGAAGAAGAAAAAATATTAGATAAGCTGCTTTCTAATGATGAGGAAAAAGAAAAAGCGGCTGCTTTGATAAGAAAAGCGCTCACATGGAAAAGCGAGAGGAAAAAGCTCTTTAATCAGAGTTTAATCCATCACATGGTCACTGTTTAAAAAGTCCTTATTTAAGTTTGAATCATCGGATTTAAATCCGATGATTCAAACGCTTATTTAATACTCTCGTAAGTCATTAATGAGGTCATATAGGTTTCCGCCTGTGTTTGCAAATTGACCGACATCCCTTAACCAGGCTGACATTCCATAGTAAAAGCGTTTTCTTGAAGATTGCGTGTAGAAGATGTCTAAAGGCATGGAAATCATCGCCCCTTTATCATAATAGGTGGACCCATTAATCTCATCATGGCCATTTGTTCTTGTATACCAAAAAGTTACTCTTAAACCGCTTTCAAAATAGCGCGACACTTCATAGCGAACCCCAAAATCCCTTGCCAGAAACTGTCCGACTTTAATCCTAAATTCAAGATCCGGGCCTTTCCAATCATAATATAGATTGAAAAAAGCTTGATTTCCTATAAAGTTGACGTAGGTCGGAGTAAAACCTCTTAAGCGCCTTATTTTTTTTTCAAATCCAAACCCTGTCGTAGTTCTTTTTTTGACTACCGCTCCCTCAATCCCTAAGGCAAAACAGCTGTTCACCGGATAATAGAGAATTTCACCTGCCACCCCTCCATACATTCTTTCAAGCCAACCCCAAGATAATTTTGAAAAGAAAGCGTTTCCCAAATTCCAGATTTTACGAAAATAGAGTTCCTGAAAAGTTAAACCTCTTTGCTTATAGTAGTTGATGATGTCGCTTCGAACGTTTAATAGCTGAGAGGGGTTTAAACGATCGACATCTTTTAAATTATCGATGTCAGAAACGAAAAGAAAGCCGACCCGGGCTGTATAGTAAATAGCGTTGGAAAGATAGCCCTCTATTCCGGGGGCTGCTCCAAAGGCATATTTAAATTTTCCTTTAGCGCTTCCAAAAAAGGAGTGAAAATCCGGCAGCACAAAAAAAGAAATGGCGGGCCTATTCGCCTTAAATATTACAGTTTCAGCATAAGGAGGAAGGGCTTTATAATCCAAAAGGGGGGAATGAATTTTAAGCTCGTAAAACCCCATGCCGCCTAACTGAAAAGCTTTAAGCCAAGCTGAAAGAAAGTGGTATTCCTGAGCTTCAAAACCATCGCCTTCTATAACCACTGTAATGGCTTGGATGCCATCCGGCACTAAGCTTGCCATAATATAGGAAATGCGCCTTCTTACTTCCTCTTCCTCGCTATAAGCTAAATTTTCCGCATGAATTCGAAGAGTGGCAAGGCCAAGCGGCTCTTGTGTAAGAGAAACTTTTAAAAGCATAAACCCTTGAGACTTTAATACATATGCAAGCTCTTGGCTAAAAGCTTCCTCCGGTCTTAATTGCGAGATGGGTTCATGAACAACAGGCGCTCTATAAGGAAGAGGGTCTTCCACTTTCGGCACAAAGCCTTTCGTCATTCCGAAATTATAAAAAGTGGATAAGCTAAAAGCAAAAGCGCAGCCGCGAATGTAGCTTGCTGAAAGGTCAAAAGTATCAAAAACGCGCCATTTAAGCCCTAAATTGATCGCGCTTTTTTTCTCTCTGCCATCGGGGTGAGGCTCTATATTTTTGTCTTTATAGGGTGTGGCGTCATACTCGGCTACAAGAAAGAGCGGATAAATCCAGGATTCCTCATAATTTTTAAAGGGCATCCAGGAAAAACCGCCAAAAAAACCTCTTATTCTTTTTCCGCCATACCCGAGCGTCAATTCCATCGCTTCTTTGGCAAATACTTTTGTTAAAGCGACATAGCTTGCTTCAAAGCTTTTAGTGCCAAGAAAGTCTTCAAGCCCGACGGCGATTCCGGGAAGGACATAATCAGAGTCTTCAGGATGCAAAATGGCAAGTTTAATATTTGCCCCTTTGTCTGACATATCCCCAAAGCCAAAGGGGGTTAGGACGGGGTCATCGACGCCTTTAAAAACGCGGTAGTTTAAAGAAACTTCAAGCCAGTAATTTAATTCGCAGCGAGCGCTATAGATATGATAGGGAGAAACGTAAGCAAACCCTGCGCCAAGCTCCCCTTCATTCCCTATACGAGCGGAAGGCATATTGATATAGCCTCCCATCAGAAGATGGTTATAGTGCAAAGGGACTCGGTAGCATAATCTCTTATTAATGCTCTCAACTATAGTTAAGTCATCAAATAAGTTTCGTCTTTCCAAATCAGCTCTACAGAAAGAGAAAGTAGAGACTAAAATTAAAAAGCAGAAAATGAATTTTATGCTTCGGTTATCTGTCATGTGTCTTTAAGAAAAAGAAGTCTAATGAAGAATGCCTTTTAAAAGGGGACAGAATAAGGGTTTGCAAAATTTAAGCGAAAAGCTTTTTGACAAAGGCTCTCAATTTGTAAAAATCGAGAGCTTATTTTTACAAGCGTTCTAAAGTTTATGACATTTCCTTGGAATATTTTCTCAAACCATCTTTAATGATTTCAACCATTTCGATTTTGGATGGGCAAACAAAGGTTGTAAGCGCGAAATCTTCAGGGGCGACTTCCAGGAGGCCTAGTTCTTCCGCAAGATCAAAATCTTCTGCCATGACGGCTTTGACAAGCTGCATGGTTGGAATTCTAAGGGGTTGAACTTTTTGATAAAGGGTTGAGTCAATAAAGGCCCTATGTTCCCCGTGCATGTTTGTCGTAAAGTCAAATTCTGTTTTTTCAGGGTTCATATGCCCGGAAGCATAGGCTCGGCTAAAGGAGTATTTATCTAGCCCAAGTCTAAAAAAGTGTAAAAACTCACGTTGTCTATTTTCGGGGATGGCGGAAAAAGCATAGTCTAAAATGCCTAAAAAACCATCCGGCTCCACTTTATGACCCATTAAAGGATCTCCTGAAATAAGTCGCATCGGCTGCTTAATGAGCCTGCCTGCAATAAGAGCAGATACAGGAATGCCTTCTCTAACTCTAAAGTAACCCCTTTTACCTTCTAAAATACCGGGGCCGCCGATTCCAATGACTCGATCAATTGGATATTTCCCTTTTCCAACAAGAGAACCCACTGTAATGACATCCCGCACATTTAAAGTCCAAACCACATCTTCAGCAGACCTAATAGGGGAAATATTTTGAATATGAAGCGAGGGATTGGAAATGGGATGGGGGCCTTCCGCTGTGTGGTACGTAATGCCTTCTTGACCGATCAAAAGAGGGTGGACGGCATTCATAGCCCTGACAAGGTGAACCTTGCCGTCTGTTAATTTTTTTAAAACTTCCAAACCTAGTTTAAATTCGGATTCATAGCCCTCAAGTTGATATTCTGCAGGGGGTACAAAGGGAGCTGATTCCAAGGCTTTAATAAAAATGGCAGAAGGTTTTTTTTCTTTAGAGGGGAGAAGACAAAAAGGCCTTTCCTGAATAAAAAACATAGCGCCGCCTTCATAAAGGCGGTCTAAAAGCTCTTCTTTTGTTGCATGGTTTGGATTTAAAGGAGGGTGTTCGAAAATATCTTCGTGCTGTTTAACTTCAATTACCATGGTTAAGAGGCGTCTTTTAAGACCTCTATGAAGAGCCTTGATCACACCGCTTGCCGGGGATACAAACTTTCGGTAATCATTTTTCTTGTCGAAAGCTACAGGTTCGCCAATGCTGACTGTGTCCCCTATTTTTTTTAAGAGAACAAACTGGGTGTCAAAGGGAGAGAAATCAAGGGCAATATGGTTGAAATGCTCAATTGTTGAAGATTGTCCGGAAGGTTGAAGTTTTTGTATGGAGCCTTCTGGTTTTCCAATAATTGGGATATCAAGACCTTTTTTTATTTTGATATGCATTGACTCTTCCCTTTGATTAAATAAATCTATAAAAACCTTATCTAGAAAGGAATTTTTTAGCAAATAAGAGAAGCTTTAAGGCCACCTTTTTTGATTTCGTGATGGCTTCCTTAACTCTGACTTGCTAAAATTACGGGATTAAATTTTCTTAACTTATTAAAAAGAGAAGTTGATTTTGTTGCATTATAAACTAATTATCCCAATTGAAAACGAGAACGTTATTATTTCTTATTTAGAATCAAAAAATTTGCCTGTTTTTGCAGTTGTTGAAACAGAAGGTGAAGTTGAAATATTTACCGCTTTTGAAAGAAATGAAGAGGTTGAATTAAACGAGCTTAAAGAGAAATTTAATCCTTTTAAAGCAGAAGCTTTGGGAACCGGGGTTGTGGATTGGGAATCGGAGTGGCAAGCCCATTCTAAATATTATCAAGACGGCTTTTTAAAAATTCAACCCATTGATTTTGGAAAAAGCGGCCGCGAAATTAGTATGCTTCCCGGGCCCGGATTTGGGGACCTTTCCCATATGACGACAGAGCTTACCTTAAAACTTATGTCTAAGCTTCCTTTAAAAGAAGCTTTTTGCATAGATATAGGATCGGGAAGCGGCATTTTGTCAATTGCTGCAGCTTCCTGGGGTGCGAAAAAAGTAATCGCTCTTGATATTGACCCTGAAGCTGTTTCTCACACTAAGGAAAATGCCAAGTTAAACCACTTTGACTCAATCATAGAAGCTCATTTAACCCCTTTTGAGGGGCTTCTAGATAGTCTTCTTAATCAGAAAACACTTTTTGTGTTTATGAACATGATTGAAAGCGAGCAAAAGACAGCTTTCCATCAAACGCAAATAGAAAAGCTTAAGGGGGTGGAGATATATCTTGTGACGTCAGGTATCCTTGAAAAAGATAAGACGAAATATATTCAAAAGCAAATAAAAGCCGGCTTTAGGCTGCAAGAAAGCCTTGAAAAAGAGGGATGGGTGGCTTGCGTTTTTAAGAATTAAAAACTTTAAGAACACTCTTTTTTATTTTTTCCGCATGGGCAGCATCCTTTAGGGGAATCATTTTTACTTTGCGGCTCTTTTTTAGGTGAGGAATCTTTGCTGTCGCTTTTAGGCGGGGACTTATAGTCAGTGATATAAAAGCCGCTTCCTTTAAACGAAAGGCCGATCCCGCCGCCCGGTCCTCGTCTTAAAGCCTCTTTATGGCATTTTGGACAAGTGGTAAGAGGATCTGAGGTTATCTTCTGGAAGGCTTCCAGTCTGTGTCCGCAATTTTCGCAAGTGTAGTCATAAGTCGGCATTTTAACACCTAGGATTTAGTAGTTAAATAAAAGAAGACCCTTTTTTAGAGGGCCTTCTTGTAAGAAGAAAGTGATAAGGGATTGATTTTACATCATGTCATCCATTCCCATTCCCATGCCGCCCATGCCCATGCCACCCATGCCCATGCCGCCCATTCCTCCCATACCACCCATGCCGCCCATGCCGCCCATACCACCCATTCCGGCCATGCTTGGAGATTTGGATTTAGGTTTTGGTTTTTCAGTGATGATGCAAGCGGTTGTTAGTAATAGCCCTGAAATCGAAGCTGCATTTCTAATAGCGCTTTTTGTGACAAGTACCGGATCAATGACCCCGGCTTTAAGAAGATCTGTAAATTCATCCGTCAAGCCGTTATAGCCAAAGTTCCCTTTGCCTTCGTAGATTTTTTCTGCGATTAGGTTTCCTTCTTTTCCGCAGTTGGAAGCAATCGCGCTAGCCGGAGCAAAGCAGGCTTTTTTAACGATCGCATTCCCGATCGCTTCATCGCCTGTAAGATTAAGGTCTTCAAGAGATTTTACAGCTCTTAAAAGAGCTACTCCACCGCCAGGAACCACCCCTTCTGCGACGGCGGCTCTTGTAGCATGAAGCGCATCTTCAACCCGAGCTTTTTTCTCTTTAAGCTCAGTCTCTGTTGCGGCTCCAACGTAAACTACTGCGACACCGCCTGCAAGTTTCGCAAGGCGAGTTTCAAGTTGTTCTCTTTCATAATCGGATGTCGTATTGGAGATAAGTGATTTAATTTCACGGATGCGATTTTGAACCGCTTTCTCTTCACCCATGCCATCAATGATGGTGGTTTCTTCTTTAGTGACTTTAATAGTCTTCGCTTTTCCAAGGGAGTTTAAATCGGTCTCATCAAGCTTCATGCCAAGCTCTTCTGTGATCACAGTCGCGCCTGTCAAGATGGCAATGTCTTGAAGCATGGCTTTACGCTTGTCTCCAAAACCCGGCGCTTTAACAGCTGCAAGCTGCATGCCGCCTTTTAGCTTGTTGACAACTAAAGTAGCCAAGGCTTCCCCATCCACATCTTCTGCAATAATTAAAAGCTTTCCGCCTTTTTCCCCGATTTGTTCAAGAATTGGGATTAAATCTTTTGCTGTTGAAATTTTTTTGTCTGTTAAGAGGATAAAAGCATTTTCCATCTCAACACTCATGTTCTCGGGATTGGTGATGAAATAAGGAGAAAGATAGCCCTTATCAAACTGCAAGCCTTCTACTACATCAAGTGTTGTATCAATGCCTTTTGCTTCTGAAACGGTGATAATCCCGTCTTTTCCAACTTTTTCCATAGCTTCAGAAATTAAAGAACCGATTTCGAGGTCGTTATTTGCAGAAATCGTTGCGATTTGCTTTATTTCTTCTGACGAATGGACAGGTTTTGCAAGCTTTGAGAGGGCATCGCAAAGAGTATCAACCGCTTTATCGATGCCTCTTTTAACTAAAATGGGGTTTGCGCCTGTGGCAACGTTTTTAGCTCCTGCTTGAAAAAGGGCTTCAGCTAAAACAATGGCTGTGGTTGTGCCATCGCCTGCCACCTCAGAGGTCTTAGAAGCGATCTCTTTTACAAGCTGCGCTCCCATATTTTCAAATTTATCTTTTAAGGCAATCTCTTTTGCCACGGTTACACCGTCTTTTGTCGAGGTTGGTGTGCCAAAACCCTTTTTAATAACGACGTTTCGACCCTTTGGGCCAAGTGTGACTTTTACAGCTTTAGCTAAAGTTTTAAGTCCTTTAGCAATTGATTTTAAAGCCTCATCACGAAATTGTAGCATTTTTGCGGCCATGCGGAAAACTCCTGTTAATTTTTAAGGGATTAGATTAGCTCAAGATTCCAAGAACATCTTCTTCACGCATAATCAAATATTCTTCATCATCGGAGGGCTGTTTTACTTCAGTTCCGCCATATGGAGAAATGAGGACTCGATCACCCTTTTTTAAAACTAAAGGTTCACGCTTTCCATCTTCATTCATTTTTCCGGGCCCGACTTCAACGACGACCCCTTCTTTTGGTTTTTCCTGAGCAGAGTCAGGCAAAAAAATGCCGCCTTTTGTTTGTTTTGCTTTGGAGCGCTTAATTAGTACGCGATCGCCAAGAGGTTTAATATGTGTCATGTCTTGACTCCTTAAAATGTAAAAGTTTGATCCTGTAATTAAGTAGAGAAGTTAAGAAGGCATTCTATGAGAGGGGCTCCTTTTATGTCAAGAACTTGCCATGCACTTTTAGCAAACATTAGATGAGAGTGCCAAATCAGATATTAGAAAATTTAACCTTGCGAGATTCCCTTTTAAAATTATCAGTGTTAAAGGGGTAAAAGAGTTCGCATCAAGGGATTTAAGTGTAATTCGGGTTTAAATATTTTTTTCTTTTTTCTAAGAAAATCTTTTTTTCATTTTCATGGAATGTGATTAAAGGCCAAATGATATAGGGTTTTTCACTTATGATTTGATAAATTTCTTTACTTCCGCATACTTTTTCAAAAATATCTTTTTTCTTTTGGCTTGCCAAGAGAGCTTCTTTAAACTGTTCGGGATATAGACTTTTCAAGGTTCCGGCAATTAAAAATTGAGTGGATACCGGCTTATACATTTTTTTATCGGTAATGCAGATTAAAACCCCTTCGCAATTTTGATGAGCGAATTTTCCAAAGAAAGGTCTAAAATAAAAAGGTTCAAAGCGAACTCCTTTAAAATGGTGCCCGTTTAAGGCTTTTGCAAAAGCTTTGGCTTCAATCCAAGGAGCTCCGACGATTTTAAAAGGAAGGGTGTAGCCGATGCCTATGCTTGAGAGGGATAGCTCCCCTAGCATTCCTGTGGTCGGGTAATAAAAAACGGTTGTAGGTTCCGGAATTTGAGGGCTTGTCGGAATCCAGGTAAGCCCGGTATCTTCAAAACTCATGGACCTTTTCCACCCATCCATAGGGATTATTTTTAAAGGGCAGTGAATACGGTATTCTTCATTAAAAAAGTAAGCCAGCTCACCGATTGTCATCCCATGGCAGTAAGGGACATTAACATAACCCACCATGGATCTTAAGTTTTCGTCGAGCATGGGTCCATCGATTAATTCTCCCCCCAAGGGATTAGGCCTATCTAAAACTAAGACTTTAATATTTTTTTTTGCCGCTTCCTCCATGACGTAGAAAAGAGTAGTTGTATAAGTGTAGGATCTACTCCCGATATCTTGGATGTCATAGATGAGAAGATCAAGCCCTTTAAGCATCTCTTCTGTCGGTCTTCTTGTTTTGCCATGCAAGCTGAAAGTCGGGATCTCCATTTTGCAAGAATCTTTCACATCCTCATACGCATAACAGTTCCCGTCAAGGCCGTGTTCGGGGGCGAATAAGGCAAGTATTTTAAAACCTATCGCATTTTCGCGGGCCTTTAGTAAATCCAGGGTGTGTTCAAGAGTTGAGGAGATAGCCGTATGATTTGTGATGAGCCCAATTTTTTTTCCCTTAAGCTCTTGAATATAGGGTTCTTTTAAAAGAACTTCGATCCCGGGTTTGACATGAGCCTTGGCTTCAAGCGGCCGGTTGAGTTGTAAGAAGGTGAATAAAAGAAACGTAAGCGTGATTTTTTTAATCATTTTTTAAATTATTTATTTAAATTAGACTTTGGATGAGGTTGCGGGCTTAAACCAAGTTGGGTTTAAAAGGTGCTCTTTTTTAATATTCCCGTCAACTAAGAGTTTACGAAAGGTTTATATTTTAGGGCTATCATGATCAATAATACCGGTTTAAAACATGCAAGAGAACTTTTAAACTTTTTGCATTTAAAGCCCTTAAATGACGAAGAGAGGATGGATCATGCAGTCACCTTAGCTAAAGAAATCTTAGCTTATTCAGAAGAGTTAAAAACAGACTGTGAAAGAAAAAGAGAAGAAGAGCTTCATAAAATGGTCAAAGACCGAGCTTCGAAAACGATGGTCATGCAAATCACAGATCAAGTTTTTAGATCTAAAAATGATAAAAGAGCTCTTGATCAACTTCTTTTTTTACTCGATCGTTTTGATCAACCGAATTTTCTTAATTTTGGCAAACGAATTGGGCTTCAGGTCATTCGCCATTTTGGAAAAACCTTTCCTTCTTTTTTCCTATCTCTATTCAAAAAAAAGCTAAGACAAGAAACAAAAACGGTCATTTTACCGGGTGAAGAAAAGCCTCTTCTAAGGCATATCGGGATTCGAAAACAAGAAAATGTGAAAATCAATTTAAATCACTTGGGCGAAGCCATTTTAGGCGAGGAAGAAGCTAAAAAACGTTTATCGACTTACTTAGAGGATCTTAAGAAAAAAGAAGTAGAGTGTGTTTCTATCAAAATATCTAGCATTTACAGCCAGATCAACCTCTTAGACTGGGATAAAACACTTGCTGTATTAAGAGAAAATTTAAGCGCTCTTTATTCAGAAGCTAAAAAAAATAAAATTATCCTACCCGATGGATCTACAAAATATAAATTTGTTTATCTCGATATGGAAGAGTATAAAGATCTTCATCTGACGGTGGCTCTTTTTAAAGAGGTGCTTTCTCAAAAAGAATTTTTAGATTTATCCGCCGGCATAGTTTTACAAAGCTATCTTCCTGACTCTTATGCCCTTCATGAAGAATTAATCGATTTTGCAAAAAATAGGGTTAAAAAAGGAGGCGCTCCTATAAAAATCAGGCTTGTAAAAGGGGCTAATATGGCTCTTGAGGAATTAGAATCCGCGATTGAAGGCTTTCCAAAAGCTCCTTATTCTTCCAAAAAAGAAGTGGATGCCAATTATAAAAAAATGATGCGTCTTGGTTTAAGCCGAGAAAATGCCCCTTATGCCCACTTAGGAATAGGAAGCCATAATCTTTTTGATATTGCCCTAGGCCTTGTTTTAAGAGCAGAAAATGGCACAGAAGAATTTTCAGGCTTTGAAATGCTAGAGGGTATGGCAGACCCGTTAAGAAGAAGCCTTTCTAAGCTTGCAGGAGAGATTCTGCTTTATTGCCCGGCTGCAAAAGAAGAGGATTTTGTCAATGCTTTAGCCTACCTTGTAAGAAGGCTCGATGAAAATACAGCCCCTGACAATTTTTTAACGCATCTGTTTGATTTGAAAGCCGGTAATAGAGACTGGGTTGCTCAAGAGGGCTCTTTTCGCGAATCTTACAAATTTATAGAGTTTCTTTCAAATAGGGTTAGAAGAGATGATAAGGCAAACAATATTCATTCTTTACCCTTAAATGCCCCTTTTATAAATGAACCAAATGTAGATTGGGTCGTAAGTGAAAATAGGGATTGGATAAAAGAAGAAATAGAAAAATTTAAGAAGGATCTTCCCGTGTCTATTCCCAATGTCATCGGGGGTAAAGAGCTCTTTGACGGGCGAAAGCAAAATCAGGGAATAGATCCCTCTATGCCCTCAATGACAGCTTATAGCTATGCTTTGGCAAATGAGGAAAATGTAAAAGAAGCTCTTTTAATTGCTAAAGAGGCTCAAAAAAAATGGGCGAACTTAGAGGATGAAAGGGTTCGTGTCATCATGCATACCGCTGCCAATTTATTTAAAAAAAGAAGAGGGCGGCTTATTGCCGCCATGCTTATCGATACCGCAAAACCAATTCCTGAAGGCGATGCTGAGGTTTCAGAAGCGATCGATTTTTTAGAGTATTATCAAAAAAATCGATCGCAGTGGATGAGCTTAAAAGGAGTCGAGTATCTTCCCAAGGGAAATGTTCTTATTGCTTCTCCCTGGAACTTTCCCTGCTCGATTCCAGTTGGCGGGATAGCAGCAGCTTTAATTGTGAGAAATGCTGTTTTGTTTAAACCTGCACCTGAAGCTATTTTAGTGGGTTATGAAATTGCCAAACTATTTTGGGATGCGGGGGTTCCAAAGGATGTACTTCAATTCATTGCTTGCGAAGACGACCCGGTTGGCACCCAATTAATTCGCGATCCTAATTTAAACACTATTCTTTTAACCGGATCGACAGAAACGGCTAAGCTATTTATGAAATTAAGGCCGGGTTTGGATCTTATAGCTGAGACCGGCGGGAAAAATGCGATTATTGTTTCCTCGCTTGCCGATAGGGATTTGGCTATAAAGAATATTATCCAGTCCGCTTTTTCATTTTCCGGCCAAAAATGCAGCGCTTGCAGCCTTGTCTTGCTAGAAGCTGAAGTTTATGACGATCCCAACTTTATCCGTCAGCTTAAAGATGCCGTAAAAAGCTTGACGGTTGGAAGCGCTCATAATCCCTCGACTAAAATCAACCCCCTCATTAATGAGCCGAGCGAAAAGTTTTTAAAAGCTATGCATACCCTTGAGGAAGGAGAATCGTGGGTTTTAGAACCATTTCAAGATAAAGATAATCCAAGGCTTATAAGTCCTGGGATAAAAATGGGGGTTAAAAAAGATAGTTTTAGTTTTAAAACAGAGCTCTTTGGACCCATTCTTTCACTTGTTAGAGTAAAAGATTTTAAAGAAGCTCTAGAAATTGCAAACAGCACCTCTTACGGTTTAACTTCCGGACTTCAAAGTCTGGATATTCGAGAGCAAACAGAATGGGTTTCAAAAATTCAAGCAGGAAATCTTTACGTAAATCGAGGAATCACCGGGGCTATCGTTGAAAGACAGCCTTTTGGCGGTTTTAAAGATAGCAGCTTTGGACCTGGGATAAAGGCCGGGGGGCCTAATTTTTTAACTGTTCTGGCTCACATTAAGGAAACTTCTCTTCCGGAAGAAGGTTTAGAAATGACAGGCCTTTGCAAATCTTTTTTTGAAGGCATCGACTGGTCTTTTTTTTCAAAGGAGGATAAGGAAAAAATTAAAGCTGCTTTTGAAAGCTATTCCTTTTTTTGGAACTATTATTTTGACTATGACCATGACCCTGCAAACCTTCGGGGCCAAGATAATTGGCTTCGTTATAACGCTAAGGAAGATCAAATTATTAGAGTATTAGAAGGCGATTCCTTGGTGGATTTTCTCTTAGCTTTTGGAGCTAAACTTAGCTGCAACTCTAAAGTGCCTTTCAGCTTGCCGGCATCAATGCTTGGATCTATTCAGAAAATTCTTCCTCTTAATGAATTTTTGAATCGAGATCTTTTCTTTGAAGATGAGGCCTCTTTTCTTAAAAGGGCAAAAGGGTTTAAACAAGTGCGCTTTTTTTCAAATCCAATAAATAATTTTCTTACATTTTTACAAAATAGAGAGCTTGATATACTCATTCGAAAACCTCTTTGCAACGGACGAATCGAGCTTCTAAATTATTTAAGGGAAATCGCGCTCAGCGTCGATTATCATAGATACGGGAATCTTGGAAGACGGGAGTCGGAGCAAAGAAGAGACCTTAAAAAACCCTCATTTGAGCCCGAGGATTGTAAAAATTGCCCCGAGAAAAAATGCTGCAACGATTAGATTAAGGGCTTTCTAGTAAAGAAGAGAAATTTTAAATGACTGTTTGTGTAGACCCGATGGAAATCAATTTTGATGAAGAACTAAATGAAGAGCAGCTTTTTGCCGTTAAGCATATCGAAGGCCCCATGCTTGTTCTTGCAGGGGCAGGCTCGGGGAAAACAAGAACTGTAACTTATCGTATTTCCTATCTTCTTTCACTTGGGGTTCCGGAAAGTCAAATCCTTGGGCTTACCTTTACCAATAAAGCGGCTGAAGAAATGAAAGACCGCGTGACAAAACTAACCAAAAGACATGTTTGGATTAGTACGTTTCATAGGTTGGGGGTTCGCATTTTAAGAGAATCGATAGATCTTTTGGGGCTATCAAAGCATTTTTCCATCTATGATGAAGAGGATTCAGACAAGGTTTTAAAATCTTGTTTAAAAGACTTGGGCCTTGAAGATAAACGCTATGATAGCAAGGCTTTTAAATCGGCCATTTCCCGTGAAAAAAACAATATGTCTTCTTATGAGACGATAGATCCATCCGGCGATAAGGATCTTTTAGATCATTTATCAAAAGTGTGGAAGCTATACGATGAAAGATTGAGATCTTTTAACGCCGTTGATTTTGATGATTTAATCTATCTACCCGTTAAATTGTTTATGGAAAATGCGGCTATTTTAGAAAGGTATCAGGAACGCTTTCAATTTCTTTTGGTGGATGAGTATCAAGATACGAATAATGCGCAGTACCAGCTCATCAAGCTTTTGGCGGAAAGGCATAAAAATATTTTTGTTGTGGGCGACCCCGACCAAGCGATTTATTCTTGGAGAGGGGCTACAATGCGCCACATTCTTTCCTTTGAGGAAGATTTTCCGGGCGCTAAAGTGGTTCGCATCGAAGAGAATTATAGAAGCTATGAAACTATTTTAGAAGCTGCGAATGCCCTTATTTTGCAAAATAGCCATCGTTATGACAAAAGGCTCAAAGGGGTTCGAGGAAAAGGGGAGCCTATACAACTCTTTACAGCTGACCATGAGAGGGAAGAAGCAAGCTTTGTTGCCGATATGCTGAAAAAACTTCATCGGAGCGAAGATAAATCCTATGGCGAGATGGCTGTTTTCTATAGAACAAACTTTCAGTCAAGAGCCCTTGAAGACGAATTTTTATCAAGAGCTATTCCCTATACTATTGTCGGGGGGCTATCCTTTTATCAAAGACGAGAAATCAAGGATTTGATCGCTTACTTAAAAATGGCCGCCTCGGATCACGATTTTATCGCATTTTCCCGAACGATTAATTTACCGAAACGCGGAATAGGCCAGGCGACTTTAGATAAGTTAAAGTCTTTTGCTGAATTAAATCAGGTCAGCATTTTAGAAAGCTGCCATAGAGCTCTCCAAGGAGAAGATTCAAGCCTTAAATTGTCGCCTAAGCAGATAAGCGGGATCAGGGAATACCTTGATTTTATTTTAAAACTTAGGGAAACCGCTAAGACAAGGTCTATGGAGGATCTTGTTGGAGCAGCAATTCATGAAGGCCGCTATCTAGAGCATTTACGGGAAGAGCGAGAGACTTATGATGATCGAAAAGAAAACTTGGATGCTCTTCTTGGAAAAGCGATTGAATGGGATGAGATGCATGAAGCCGGAACTTTAGAACATTTTTTAGAAGAACTCACTTTAAAATCCTCTCTTGATGAAACCTCTTCTGAAGAAGAAAAAGTTAAATTAATGACCCTTCATAATAGTAAGGGCCTTGAGTTTAGCCATGTTTTTATCATCGGGCTTGAGGAAGATTTATTGCCGCACGCCAATTCTCGAGAGAGCGATGATGAATTAGAAGAGGAGAGAAGGCTTCTCTACGTAGGTATGACAAGGGCCAAAGACACTCTATACTTGACTCACGCTCTTTATCGCTATTTATTCGGTTCATTAAGAACTCAGAGAGCGAGCCGCTTTATCCGGGAAATTCCAAAAATGTACCTTACCCGAGGAGGGGCTTCTTATAGTTATGAGAGGACAAATCAAGTAGAGGAAATTGAAGAAGCTTATTTAGAAGATTTGAAACCGGGAGATTCTGTTTTCCATAAGGATTTTGGCGTCGGGATTGTTCAGGAGTCTTATGAAAGCACTCTTGGCCTTACTTACAAGGTTTTATTTGCCAAAGAAAACCGGCCTAAAAGTCTTGTGGCTAAGTATGCAAAACTAAAAAAATTATAAAGTTATTTAGCGTGCGGCAGTAAAAGAGCTTTGTAATCGGCATCTATTTTTTTTGCTTCTTCTGCATATCTTTCAGCCAACTCATTATCTTGAGCTTTGTCTTTTAGAAGATCGATTTTTTGCTTATGGGCTTCTATGATTCTTTCTAGACGAGCTTGTTCATCTAGCTTTTCTTTTTTAACTTGAGCATCAAGTTCTTTTTCTTCCGCTTGATCTTTGATTTCAAGCTGACGTTTTTGAAGTTCTAGAAGTTCATTTTCAAGCCGTTCAGTTTCTTTTTCAGGGTTATTTTGAAGGACTTTTTTATCAAGCTCCTCTTGTCTTGCGGCAAGGGATTTAAGCCCTTTGCTAAATTCATCCGGGGCATCAGCTAAACCAAGTATCTCTTGATGAGCATCATAAAGCCTTTTGAAAGAGGGGGCGGCGTCTTTTTTAGCTTTTAGCTCATTAATATCTCCCCAAATGGTTTTTTGCATGGCATCTAATTTCTCAGCCATTTTAGGGTCCATTTCCTGCTCACCCTCAAAGTTTGGTGCGACCATGCCATAGGAGAGACAGCAAACCCCGATGCCAATCAAGGCAGTTGAAACAATGATGGCGGCAATAGCGCCTGAGATCCCAAAAGTAAAGGGGGTGACGGCAACAGCTGTAAGTAAAGCGGTTCCGGCAATTAAGGTAATTGCGCTAAAGACAATTGCTTTTACAGTTTCTGATTTCCAAGCCATGGCAAGGAGGGCTTTTGCGACCTCAAAGGTAGACATTTCCCTCTCACCTTCAACGCCTGGCTCTTCAAGCTCTTCTTCTGCTTCCTCAAGCTCTTTCTTTTTTTCCTTAAGAGAGGCCGGATCAAGTTGTCCGCCGTGAGCTGGGATAGGGCTGCCAAGTTCTTTTGCGATATCAGAATCAATAGGAATGGCTGAATGTTTTCCAAGGTGTCCGGGTTCGGCCGCCGCCGTTTTTTTGACATCGGAAGAGACCCTGGCCGGGTCTATCGGATGAGGATGCAGAGGAACCGGATGCGGTTTAGGTAATGGGGTGGAAGAAGAAGGGGTTTGCATGAGAAACCTCACGTAAAATAAAACTTACTTAATTATAATTCTTTTTTTAATTTACGTGGGTTTTTTATTTACTTTAGTAAGGGTTGTTAATGCTTAACAAAAGTATTAAAACCATCATTATCATTTTCTCCTTCAGGAGGCGCATCTTCCTCAGCAGAAGGGTTTTCCTGATCGATTTGACCCGGAAGTGTAGTTTTTTCTTCTTTTATTTCATTTTTCTTAAAAAAGCTTTTAAAGAAATCGGCAATTTTACAAAAAACACCCTTTATAAAAGACCCGATACGGCCAATGAGTCCAAGAAACCAATTTTTGGGAGCTTCTGCTTGATTTCCTTGTAAATTTACTCCCAGGGCCTCTGCCGCTTCATTCTCATTCACTAATGAGACAGATTTATTTCCAAGATTCATATCTCTTTTTTCTGTTTGCTGTCCCTTTTTTAGAACTTCTTCGTACCTTTTACTCAGCCCAACTCTTTGAATCCTATCTAAGACTTCGATCACTTTATCGTTTGTTAGCCTTAATGGACTTGTTATGGGGCTTAAGCCAAAGGCATGCCCTTTTCTAAGAGTAAGGACTTGAAGATCTTTAGTAAGCGGGGTGTAATCTTTTCCACTAAGTCTAAGCTTGAAAAGAGAGTCTGTTAGAACAGTTTTACTTGTATTAGCCCCTTTTTTCCAGATAAGCTCTCTACCTCTTACATTTATTTCATCCTGAAGAACAGCTTGCAATTGAATACGAGCTTCATTGATTTTTCTATCGGCTTCGCCTTGGGGAACGTGAACGTTATTATTAAAATCGATAGATAAGTACATCGTTCTTTTTTTGGAAGAGAGGGTAACCTCTAAACCTGGGGTATTAGGATCGATGGGAATTACTTTAATTATGTTGGTATTAATTAAGTTATTATTCATTTTATTACCCAGTTATTTTTTAAAAAATATCATAGATATTAAATTGAATAAAGTCAATTAAATTGAGTTAATTGTAATAAACTAATTTTTGAAAAATTAAAATTAGGGACGAATGAGAGCGTGGGCTTTAAAGAAGGAGGTTTTGACTAGGTAAAGACTAAAGAAAGGGACGCTCAAAAAGAGGTGATAAGATTCATGGGGAAAAATAAGGATTCCAACAAAAAGACAGAGCAGCAAGGATTCAATAAACCCATCAAAGGGGTGGTTTAATTTAGCTTTCATGATCTTTTGGTACAAAGTCACAAGAATTAGGGAAAGGAAGCTCAACCAAGATAATAAGTCGACTGCCGCTCTAAAAGGTTCATTTTTAAGGGTAGGAAGTGAGAAGCTAATAGGCCAAGCGATCTCCTGGAGGGTTAGAAAAAATCGTTTTATTAAGAAAACGAGCATATTTCTATCTCCGGAGTCAATAAAGGGATGGTTCTTTAAGCCGAACATTTCGATCAGAAAGAAAATCGAAAAAGATACGCTGACTAAAAAGGCCATTTTGCAAAAAAAATTTCTTGGGGAAAGCTTAGTGAATTTTTTTAAAAAAAGGAGAGTTAGCGGTGAAAAAAAAACGGCTAAAGATAAGGCATTCGCAAATCCAAAGAGAAGGGAAGCGAGCCCAAGTCTTGAATAGGCTCCTTTTCTTTGCATCATCGATTTAAATGATAACACAAAGCCCCAAGTGATTAGGGAAGCGCTTAGAGTCATATAAGGGTCTTTGTTTAGAATAAAGGCCGGAAAAAGGAGAACGATAACGCTTGCAAGCTTTCCTGTCCTTCGAGAAAAAAGGAGCTTCCCTAGTCTATAGGTTCCAACACAGAGGGTAAAAAGAGAAAAGATCTCAAGAGTAATTGGAAAAAAAAGAAAAGCTTTTAGGGGATGCGGAAAAAGAGAAGCGATGGGGCGTTCTTGTAAAGGGGCTTCTTGCAAAGGCGCTTCTTGAAGCGGGTCTTCTTGAAGAGGCCTTCCGCTATTCATAGGGCCATCATCTCTAAGTTCTTGCAAAGGATCTTCTTGCAATGGAGCTTCTTGAAGAGGATCTTCCTGAAGGGGTTTTTCTTGAAGAGGGTCTTCCTGAAGGGGCTTTTCCTGAAGAGGCGCTTCTTGCAAAGGATGGTTTTCAAAAACATCATCTCTAAATAAATCATCGCTTGAAGCAATCTCTTGGCTTTTAAAAGATGATTTTTCGCTTTTTACAAAAAACGATGCTGTGAAAACGGTTAAGAAAAGAAGGCCTAAGGTTATAGTAAGCTTCATCGTTTAACGCTACCTAAATTTATTCACTTAAAAAGCAAAAAAGGCTTTGTCTGATGAGAGTTCGAAAACTTTAGCGCTCGCTTGTGTCATTTACCACAAATTGTCTTATCGCATAGCTTTTGTCAAATATATTTTTTATAAAAAAGTTAATCGATAATACAAAGTTCTTTAGACGATTTAGTTAAGGTTTGGATTCCTTTCTTTTGAACCAAAACCGTGTCTTCGATACGAACGCCTCCAAGACCCGGAATATAAACGCCCGGTTCAATAGTCAGAACCATCCCTTCTTTTAAAGCAAGTTTACTTGAAAATGAGGGACACTCATGGATTTCAAGGCCCACTCCATGCCCTAAGCTATGCGTAAAGTATTTTACATAGCCGTCTTTTTCAAGCTCATCTCTTACATTTTGGTTTAAATCCCTAAGGGGGTATTTTGGCCTAGCTAAGGATAGCCCTTTTTCTTGGGCGCGCAAGACAGAGTTATAAACGGAAATCAATTTTTTTTTAGGCTCTCCAAAAAAGAGGACGCGTGTCATATCAGAACAATACCCATCTTTTTTAGCTCCAATGTCTATAAGGACAAGATCGCCTTTTTTTAATCGCTTGTCTTTACTTAAGTGATGAGGGGAAGCGCTATTTTCTCCAAAAGCAAAGATGGGATTAAAAGCTTTTTCAGCTCCCCTGGAAAGCCAAAAAGTTAAAAGTTCATTCACGAGCTCATGTTCTTTTATGCCTTCTTTCAAAAGAGCTTTCGCAAGATCAAAGCCTTCATCTGTTAGCTTAGAGGCTTCTTTTATTTTCTTAATTTCTTCTTCTTCTTTTAGACATCGTAAGTTTTCTAAAATCACATTCGGAAGTGGTTTAAGTGTTTTATCCATCGATTTTATAGCTTTTTTTAGCTCTAAAAAATGCGAGTAGGAAGTTAAGGGCGCTTCAAATCCAATAGTTTTTGTTTTTTTAAACGTGTCTAAAATTGTTTGGCTGAAATTTATCTCTTCGGAGAGCCTAACATCGAAAGGAAAGTTCTTTTTAGCATTCAGAAAGTATCTATTATCAACAATAAGGATAGTTTTATTTTTTGAAATTAATAATTGACCCTTAGAAAGGCTAAGTCCTGTAAGATAATATAGGTTTATCGGGTCTTCGATAAGTAAAAGATCCGTTTTTAAAAAGCTGATCAACTCTCTTGCTTTTTCTATTCTATTGAAGAACCTAGACACTGGCACTCTACTTTTTTAAATTAAAGAAAGTTTTGGTTTCATTAGATCCAAGAGGAAAAAAAATGGAATCTCCTGAGGGCGAGAAATTAAAGCTATGTTCAAGACATTTTGAAACTATAAATAAAGCTTCCGGTTTCGTTAAAATTTTTTCATTGATTTTGGAAAATTTTACAGTTTCGCATGTTAGTTTTTTAGTCCATTTATCGTTTAGGGTGTTTTTTTCACCTTGTCCCATTTCTTCAAGAAGCTTTCTTAAAAAATCATTCAAATCGGTTTCTTTTAGAAGAGAGGGAAACGATTCCATAGCAAACCGATTATTTCCAAGTTTATTGAAAGTCATCCCCAAAAGGGCAAGCTCCTCAGAAATTTCTTCTAAAAGCACACACTCTTCGTTTGTCAGATGAAAGATAGGGGGGATTAAAAAAAGTTGAGATTCAAGCGGTTTTTTATTTTCAAAAGCGAAATAGAAGAGCCTTTCTATCGCAGATTTCTGATCTACAATTGTGATTCCCTTGTCTTCTTTTTTTTCGCCGTTTTTGTAAACCCCTTCTAAAACAATAAATCCGGGGTAGAGGGTAAGGATGGAGAGTTTTTGATCTATTGGAAATTTGAACTCGAAGTTTTCATCCTCTTTTGGAAGATGGGCTTCATCCGAGGAGAGGCTGCTTATTTGAAAACAATCATAGGATTCTTGGTTGCTATTTCGATTTTCATGAACGTGGCTTAAAAAAGATGGCTTGAATTCATATTTAAGGTTTTCAATTTCAGCTTCGAAACGTTCCTGTTTATTAAAATAGTTTAGCTCTTCCTTTTCAAGTTTTGTGCCATGGAGCTTTGATACAAAAGCCCTTGTTAATTCTTCTTTTATTTTGTCTAAAAGACGGATGCGAACTTCTCTTTTTTGCGGGTGGACATTCACATCAAGGTAAGAGGCCGGAAGATTAAGATGAATTAAAAATGAGGGATGTTTTTGATGTTCAATCAAAGTGCCATAAGCATTCTTAATGCATTCTGACAATGAGACAGCATAAACAGGCCTTGAATTGATGATCAGGTATTGCGATCCTTTGGTCGATCTTGCATCCTCGGGTTTTCCAAGCAACCCAAAACAAGATAAGTCATCATTTCTATAGGAAAATAAAAGGCTGTTTTTTATAAATTCTTCTTTTAAAACCTGCTTGGCTCTTTCCTCAAGAAGAATTAAGGGATCTTTTTCTTGTCCATTTTTAGCTAGACGAGTGCGAAACTCTAATTTATGATTATTTTTTAATTCAAAATTAACAGAGGGATGCGCTAAGGAAAGCTTAGTCAGAATCCGGGAAATATCCAAAGCGTCATAACTTGTAGATCGCTGAAATTTTTTTCTTACTGGGACATTGAAAAAAAGATCCCTTACTTCAATCGTTGTCCCTCTATCCCTATGGGAAGGTGCGCTATGAATTAAATGGCCGCCTTCAACTCTTATGAAGCAAGCCGGTTCGCCGTCCGTTTTGGTCAAAAGTGAAAACTTTGAAATAGAAGCAATCGATGGAAGAGCTTCCCCTCTAAAACCCATAGTTAAAGTCAAAAATAAATCATCGATGGTTCTTATTTTTGAGGTGGCATGTCTTTTAAGGGAAAGATGGGCATCCTCTGAATTCATGCCGAACCCATTGTCGCTAACTCTGATAAGATCTCTTCCGCCCCCTTCGATCTCGACAATAATTTCGCTTGCACCCGCATCAATTGAGTTTTCAACGAGTTCTTTTACAACAGAAGCCGGATTTTCAATAACTTCGCCTGCTGCAATTTGATTGATAGTCGTGTCATCTAGGATTTTAACGCGCGTCATAAAAAATAATTTTTTTTTACTATTAGAATAAGGTTAAGTTATAAGATGTGCCAAAAAAAAGGAAAAGAATAACATACTTGTTATTTTTCAATCGATTTTGAATTCATCTCATTCTTTTGAAAATTGAGAAGCTTTTATGAGATCATTTCGATATTATGGATGTTTAATAAACTGTTTTTTATAGAAGGCCTTAATTCATGACATCCACCTACGACCTTGCACTTCAAATTATTGAGAAGCTGCATGCGGCAGGCTTCATAGCCTATTTTGCCGGCGGCTGGGTTCGTGATCACGTCATGGGTAAAGAATCGGATGATATTGATATTGCAACAGATGCCCCTCCAAAAAAGATTCTAGACCTTTTTCCAAGAACACTTGTGATAGGACTCTCTTTTGGGGTGGTTATAGTTATCATAGAAGGCCATCCCTTTGAAGTCGCGACCTTTAGAACAGATGTCGGTTCAGATGGAAGAAAGCCTGATAGCATTGTTTTTAGTAGCCCCAAAGAAGATGCCATCAGACGGGATTTCACTATCAACGGTATGTTTTATGACCCATCGGAACATAAGATCTATGACTATGTCGGCGGCATGGAGGATATAAAAAAAAGCATTATAAAGACAATCGGCGACCCTTATGATCGCTTTTTTGAAGATAGGCTCCGCATGGTGCGAGCCTTTAGATTCGCTGCAAGATTTGGTTTTACTATAGACTCCAAAACGCAAGAGGCAATACTTGCCAATGCCGAGAGGCTCTTTCCTTCAGTTGCGATGGAGCGGATCTTTCAAGAATTTTCAAAAATGGCTAAATCGGCAAGGTTTGATTGGGCTTTAATAGAAATGCATCGATTGATGCTTTTACCGGTTATTTTTCCCTCGCTTGGCCAAGTTCACTTACAGGAAATAAAAAAACGCGTAAAGCCTTTTCCACTTATGCCAAAAAATATGCCGGTTATTCTCTATTTGGCTCATCTTTTTCCGGATTATTCGTTAAAAGAATTTGAGGACCTTGTTTTTTATTTAAAATGCGGCAAAGATTCACTACTTGCACTTCAAAGTTATTTGAAAGCCAAAGAACTTTTACAAAAAATAAAAAATAAAGAAACGATTGATTTATTTTCTTGGGTAGAGTTTCTCTCTAAAGAAAAGGCTGAAATGGCTTTTATCTCTTTTTTATTAACTTTTGAAGAAGAAAGCGAAAGAGAAAAAGCCCTTGAAAAGTACACAGAAGCTAAAGAAAGATTAAAAGCTCCTATTTTGAGAGCTTCTAAAAATCAAACCCTGCTAACAGGAGAAAGGCTTAAAAGCGAAGGGATTCGTCCGGGTCGTTTAATGGGGGATTTGATTAAAGAAGCTGAAAAAATTGCGATTACTGAAGAAACCGAAGATTTAGAAAAAGTCATGATTCAACTAAAGAAAACCCCCATATGGCAAGAAGCAAGAAACCTTTAGAAATTACAAGCTTAAACCACGAACAAGTCAAGCGCTACGCCAAGCTAATCCGCGATAATGCTTATAGAAAAAAAGAGAAAGCGGTTGTGGTTGAAGGAAAAAAGCTTGTTCTTGAGCTTTTGGAAAAAGGGAAAATCAAATCCTTAATGATCGCAAATGAGGAGGATCTTCCTAAAAACTTTGAGGGTCATTGCTACCTTATCACTCAGGCCATCCTTAAAAAAATAAGCCAGACCATTACCCCGGAAGGGATCCTGGCTGAAGTTCAATTAGATGAAGTTATGCCATCCGCTAACTGCCAAAGGCTTCTTATCTTAGACCGCGTAAGCGACCCCGGCAATATGGGAGCTCTTATAAGAACCGCTGCCGGTTTAAATTGGGATGCGGTCTTTTTGTTAACAGGCAGCTGCGATCCTTTCAACGATAAGGCGTTGAGGGCGAGTAAAGGGGCTGTTTTTAATATGCCTCTTATTTCAGGATCTTTAAGCGAGCTTTTAGATTTTTTGGAGAAACAAAAGTTTACGGTTTATATAGCGGATTTTAATGGAATTTCCCCTGAGGACATATCCTTAAGTAGCCAAGAACCGTTGGCCCTGGTTCTAGGAAATGAAGCGCAAGGGGTCGCGCCCACCCTCCGAAAACTTTTTAAACAAGTGACCATCCCCATTTCAAGAGCCGTCGAATCTTTAAATGCCGCCGCCGCCGGAGCTATTTTAATGTATTCTTTAAGGAAAATTTGAACCTATGAAAGAGCGTAAACCTATGGATGAGATCGATCCTGAGGAGCTTTATTTTGGCAAAGAGCCAAAAAAAGAGCGTCAAGAGAAGAAAAGAATGTCTTTGAAAGATCGTTCAAAGTTTAAAAAAACCGATCAAGATCAGCTTAAAAAAAGTAAAGAGAGAGGTCAAGAGGCCAGGATGAAATCTCTGGAAGAATTTCACTTAGGCCGGGTACTCTCGATTCGCTCTCAAGAGGTTGACGTAGATGTTGAAGGTAAGCTTTTTCGCTGCAAGCTTCGAGGAAGCTTAAAAAAAGATAACGAACCGCTTAAAAATTTAGTGGCAGTCGGTGATTTAGTTCGATTCGAGCTTAGTTCTCCTGATGAAGGAAGCATCCTTTCGATTGAGCCTAGAAAAACCATTCTTTCAAGGGCAGATAACCTTTCAAGAAGAAAAGAGCAAATTATTGCATCAAACGTGGACCAGGTCTTAATTACAGTTTCAGTCGTGCTTCCGCCTTTAAAATCCGCCATCATTGACCGCTATATCATTGCTTCTGAAAAAGGCGGCATGAAACCGATTATTGTCGTAAACAAAATTGATCTCCTGGAAAAAGAAGAAAACGAGGGGGAAAAAGAATTTTTTGAGCTTCTTAAGGAAGCTTATGAGAAAGCTAAAATCCCCCTTATCGCTGTTAGCGCTGCCACGCAAGAGGGGCTTTCTCTTTTAAAAAAGGTAATGAAGGACAAAACCTCTGTTTTTTCAGGACAATCCGGGGTTGGGAAGTCCTCCTTGATCAATCAGGTGACAGGGCTTTTTTTACCTGTCGGAGAACCTGTTTTGAAGACTAAAAAAGGCGGGCATACTACAACCCAAGCGACCCTTCTTCCTTTGGAAGAAGGAGGTTTTGTTATAGATACTCCAGGAATTAAAAGTTTTGGCCTTTGGTCTTTAAAAAGTCATGAGATACAAGCTTATTTTAATGAAATTCAAGAACTCGCTCATCTTTGCAAATTCCCTGATTGCACCCACACCCATGAAGCTAATTGCGCGGTTATTCAAGCTCTAGAAGAAGGGAAAGTGTCTCCGATTCGCTATGATTCCTATGTGTCTCTTATTCAGTCTTGCGATGAAAAACACGAGAGACGGTAAACTTAAGTAGGATATAACTCTCTTATAGTCAATGTATTAATTTATTGTAATAAATTTACATAAATATTTTTAAAAATTAATTATAATACATAATGAACATGTAAAGTTTTTTAATAACTTGATAAAGGTTTACCAAAGAGAATATGGAATATATAGAATCGATACGGGCGCTCGAGATACTGGATTCCAGGGGGAATCCAACCTTAAAAGTTATTCTTAAGTCAAGTAATGGAAACATTTCAGAAGCTTCTGTTCCGTCAGGTGCATCTACAGGGTCTCATGAAGCCATAGAAAAAAGAGACGGCGGAACCCGTTACTTAGGAAAAGGGGTTCAAGAAGCCGTTAAGATTGTTAATGGCCCGCTATCCGAGTTATTAAATGGAGAATCGCTTTTTTCGCAAGAGAAGATAGATAGAATGATGATCCAAGAAGATGGCACTGAAAATAAAGAGCGTTTTGGAGCTAATGCCATTTTGGGGGTTTCCCTAAGTGTTGCAAGAGCTGCAGCTAAAGCTTCCGGGAGGCCCTTATATAGTTACCTTGGAGGATTAAGAGCGCGTTATCTTCCATGCCCCATGATGAATATTATAAATGGCGGCGCGCATGCGGATAATTCTCTAGATTTTCAAGAATTCATGATACGCCCTATAGGGGCAGCCACTTTTAGCGAAGCGATTCGCATGGGAAGCGAGATTTTTCATGCTTTAAAAATGATTCTTAAAGAGAGAAAAGAGATTACATCGGTCGGGGATGAGGGAGGCTTTGCTCCCAATTTAAAATCAAATGAAGAGGCTTTAGAGCTTATTTTAGAAGCAATTAAAAAGGCAGGCTATCAGCCGAAAACCCAAGTGACGCTTGCTTTAGATTGCGCCGCTTCAGAATTTTACGATGCAAAAACTAAAAAGTATCTTGAGAAAAAAAAGAAAAACCAAAATCAAACCTTTATCCAAAGAACTGCCGAAGAACAGGTAAGCTATTTGGAATCTCTTGTTGATAGATACCCTATCGATTCCATTGAAGATGGCCTTGCAGAGGAAGATTGGGAAGGCTGGACCCTTTTAAATAAAAGGCTCGGGAGTAAAATCCAGATTGTCGGTGATGATCTTTTTGTCACAAACACAGCCTTTTTAAAAAAAGGGATCGAACTTATGGCTGCCAATGCCATTTTAATTAAAGTGAATCAGATTGGTACTTTGACAGAAACAATGGAGGCTATTGAACTTGCCTTTCAAAATGGTTATGGAGCCATTGTTTCTCATAGGTCAGGGGAAACAGACGATACTTTTATCTCGGATTTAGCCGTCGGCTTAGGAACAAGACAGATTAAAACCGGGTCTCTTTCTCGCGGAGAAAGAATCTCGAAGTATAACCGTTTACTTGAAATTGAAGCTGAACTTGGAGAGAGCGCCATTTACTCGGATGGAAACCGTTACTAGAAAAATTTAGTCATGGCATAAATTTTGCTTATAAAGAAGATGATTTACCGAAAACCAAAGGTGGTCATATGAAGATAAAGAAATTTATAGTGGCTTTCGTTTTTCTTTTCGTGCTTACCCTTTCCTTTAAGGTAAGCGGAGATGAGGTGCAAACTTTAAAAGTTGAAACCAAAGTTCAGCCCTCAGATGAAAAAGTGATCCCGGTTGAGCCTTTGCCTGCAGTTAATGAGGTTGTTCCGGCTCCCAAAAAAGAAGTCTTCCAAGAAGACCTCTCAAAAGATGAAGCAGGCTCAAAAGATGTGCTTAAGGGGAAAAACGTCAAATACTGCTTAAGCTACAATAAGGATAAGTGGGAAATCCTTGAAAATAAAATTAATCCAAACGCCGAATTCCTTTTAAAACTAAAGGGCAAAGATGCTTTTGGTTTAATCATTCCGGAAACGACTCCGGTTCAATTGCAGCATATGCCGGAAGTGATTAAATTCAACGCTGAGAAAGCCGGTATGAAAGATGCGGCTATCGTCAAGCAGGAAATGAAAAACATTAATGGAAATGATGTCTTATTTATAGAATGGGAAGGTACCTTTGAGCCCATCAATGCTAAAATTGTTTATCTAGGCCTTGTTTATTCAGGTGAAAAGGGCACCGTTCAAGTTTATACCTACACGACAAAAGAGCTTGCCGATCAGCTGAAAAAAGATATGGAAGAATTTGTTAAGGGCTTTTGCTTAATAAACGAAGAAGCGCCTGCAGTTTCTTAATTTAAAACGGACTAAGACAAGTTTTTGTGTTTTTTTCAAAAACTTGTCTTTTTTTTATGTAAAATTTTCATTTAATAAGGTTATTGTTATAATAAGATTAGGATTGTTTTGCATCTAATTAATATTCAATTAGATGAGGAAGGTTTTTATATGACCGTTCAACCGATTGCTTTATTTGGCGAAGCTGAAAAAGGTGATTTCAAAACCGCTTACTATTTAAAAAGCTTGCATGACCTTGCGAAACTTTTAGGAAACCCTCCCAAGGATAGCATCGGGCTTTATTTTGCTGTGCAAGCCCTTCTTTATAAACACGAGCTAATATTTTTTAGGGTCAAAGAGGAAGGCTTTAGCTTGCAGGATTATTTTTACGGCCTGAAGCTGCTTGAAAATCAAAAGGAATTTGAAAAAATTACAGCTTTTTGTCTGCCGGGAGTGGGAGATGTCGGGGTGCTGGATGCCGCATCAAAGCTTTGTTTTCTTTACCATTCTTTAATGATTACCAGCGAATCGGATCTTTATGATTATCTCACCTATTACTTTCGAAATAATTAGCAGGCTTCTGATGAAAGAAGCCTACTAGAGGTTAAGAATTTTCCTACTAGACAGGGGTGCAGTAATAGGTTTCAAGGCCTTCTTTGCTAGCCTTCATGCTGGCACATCCCGGATTCCAGTTAGCAGGACACACTTCACCATGTTTTTCAACATGTCTTAAAGCGTCCAACATCCTTAGAGTTTCACTTACAGATCTGCCAAGGGGAAGGTCATTAATGACTTGATGTCTTACTATCCCTTCGCGATCGATAAGAAAAAGGCCTCGATAAGTGATGCCTTCTTCCGGCATTAAAACTTCCCAATCTCTTGAAATGGATTTACTGATATCTGAAACTATAGGGTATTCAACCCCTTGGATTCCGCCTTTTTGTTTAGGGGTAGAAAGCCAAGCATGATGCGAATAGACGCTGTCTACAGAACAAGCTATTATTTGACAATTTCTAGATTCAAACTCGCTTGCAGCTTCTTGAAAAGCATGGAGTTCAGTTGGACAAACAAAAGTGAAATCTAAAGGGTAAAAGAAAAAGACAATGTATTTTCCTTTATAATCCTCTAAGGAAAAATCTTCTACGATTCTATGATCTATGACAGCTTTCGCTTTGAATTTTGGGGCGGCTTTTCCGACAAGTGACATGAGGAATCTCCTTTAAAAATTTTTTGTATGTTTAGGTTCAAAGAGTAGCGAAAAGAGTTAAAAATCGCAAGGGACGAACGACCGTTTTGTTTAATGGTTTCCAAAGATTTGAGGGGCGTCTTTTAGCCAGGATTCCCTCTCGATGGTTGAAGGTTCTCCGTGGCCCGGAAAAAATCTTGTGTCCTTGGGAAGATTTTCCAGTTTTTTTAAAGAGTTCCACATAGAGGGGGCATCCGACGTCGGGAAAGAAAGATTGCCGATGCTGCCTTTAAAAAGGGTATCTCCGCTAAGGAGCGTTTTGGATTCTTTAGAGTAAAAACAAACGCTGCCGGGGGAATGGCCCGGGGTGTGGATCACTTCCCACTTCATGTCGCCGAGTGTTAGGATTTCGCCTTCTTCAAGAAAAAAATCAGGTTCCACCCCTTCGATTGCAAAAAATAAAGGGAGGCCGTCCGCACCCGGTTTTCTTAAGTTAGGGGCATCTTGCTTATGGACTCTAACAGGCAACCCATAAAGGGCTTTAAGCTTTTTGACGTCTCCGATATGGTCCCAATGGGTATGGGTGAGCCATATCTCTTTGGGAATTAGGGAGTTTTGCTTTAAGTAATGGGAAATAGATTTTTCAGAACCGGGAGCAGGGTCTATTATAACCGCTTCTTTTGTTTTCGGACAGCCTACAACATAAGCGTTGGTTTCAAAGGGTCCTGAGGGAAAAGTTTCTATAAACATTGCACCGGAGAGGATTTGAACCTCTAACCGCCCGGTTCGTAGCCGGGTACTCTATCCAATTGAGCTACCGGTGCGTGAAAGATCATTGATGATCGCTTTTTTTTTATTTATTTTCAACAAAATCCTTAGTTTGATTAAGGGTTTTTGCATAAGTTAGCTGCTGTCATCCGGAGTAGGCATACATTTTCATGAAGACCGCCCCTAAATTGATCATGACGCTTTGATAGGTTGGAGAGCCGAAGGAGTGATCAATTAAAGGAATCCCTAAAAAAGAGCCGATAAAAACAACATCTTTATCTTGTGAGACAAACCCTGTGAACCAGCCGATCGGGTCAAAAAAAGCGACCCCGTCCCTAACGCTCATATAGTTTGTCGCACTCTCAAATCCAAGGGTGTCTGAGATTCTTGTGGCAGATCCAAAGGAAATAACCCTTACCATTTTTTTCTCTTCAGGCGTAAGCAGGCTTGCGGCTGTGGCTGTGTCTGCGCCCCCTAAACTATGGCAATAATGGATAATAAGACCGCCGTTTTCAACCCCGCCCATCTCCTGAATCAACTCTTTCCAAGTATTAGCAAGAGCTCTTGCGTAAGGAGAAACGTATCCGAATTTGATTAAAAGAGCCTTCATCATATCCCAGCACCAACCTTCTGTCGGCCGGAAGATGTAATGGACATTGGTTCCGCCATGGGCGCTGCTGATTAACTCTAAGGATTCTTTAAAATAGGATCTTATGTTCGATATCCCATTTAAAAGAGTGATTCTTACTTTGTCTGAAGCTTCTTTATGCCCAAAAGAGCCAAGCTCGGGAGGATGCTCATAGAAGCCTGAAAGCGATAGAAACCCTTTGCCTAAAAATTGTTCACAAGCGTTTGTGATACTAGGCTGCATGTGCTGCAAATAAGCGGTTTCCGTCTGAATGGTTTCGGCTATATTTTTCCCTATGCTAAAAAGCTTGGTAAATAGGTTGGCAATCCCTGTGAAAATATCGCTAAAGAATTCACCCCATGAATATAAGCCTTGATGGTCTCTATTCCTTATAGGGTCGTTTTTAACAAAAAGGTAGCGGTTCGATCCATCTTGAAACCCCGATGGGTCTAAGTGTATCCAACGTTTTATCTTGGGGTAGTAATAGCGTCTGCCATAAAAAATAAAGCCGGATTCGCTATCATGACGCTTTCCTTGAAACCCGATGGTGGTAAGGGGTTCATCCTCAACGCCATCTTCATTATAAACGATGCGTTCGCCAAAGGAGGAGTATCTATAAGATTGGGTATGTGTTTTATCTTTGAGGGAGACTAAATTCCTAAGAGAAAGAACCTCGTCATATAGAGCTAAAAAGGGCTGTCCGTTGATTTCAATGGCGATAGGGGTTTGTTCCTGATTGAAGTTCAAACCTAAGATGCAAAGCTCTTTAATTTCTTTTTTCTCGTTGCAAAAACCGATATCTTGCGAGCTGTCATAATAGTAAAGCTTAGTGTCTACTTTGTTCCATGAAGAACCATCAAAAATATAAGTGGTCGTCTTTAAACGGCGGCTTAAAGGGTCGTAGCTATAACTTAATTTTTTTGTTTCATTTAGTGTAATACTTGTTAACCTGTCAAGCGCATCATAGGTTAATTGCTTTACTTCATTTTTATTTGAAATTTTTATGAGATTGCCATTGAGGTCATACTCATAGCGATTCTCTCCATCCGAATAGAGTTCATTGAGCTCATTGATCAAAAATTCGGCGTCATTTGATTTGATTAAATTGCCAAAAAGGTCATAGCTGTAGGTCTCTTTTTTTTCTTTACACTCATGGGATAGCAGGCGTTTTTCAGCATCATATTGATAGTTGGAGTAGGTTTCTCCAAAGGAATCTTTTGTTTTCCTAGTTGGACAGTCGGCTTCATAGTTATATTCTTGGGAGAAAAAAGGAGAGGAGATTTTAGAAAGCTGACCTTTTTCATTATAATCGAAAGCCTGTTTGCCAAGTCCATTTGGCAAAGTTTCTTCCGTGATTAAACCCTCTTTTGATCGCTCGTTATAGATATGAATGTATTGTTCTTCTTCTTTTTTGCCAAGACGCGTTACCTTTTTTAAAAAAATGTTTTCGTAGTCATATCGGACAGATGTGCCGTCAAAGAAGCTCGTTTTCTTTTTTCGACGTGCCAAATCATACTGATGGCTGATGAATAAACCGGTTGAGAAGTCTTCTCTTAAAAGCTCTCCCTTTTCATTATAAGTTCTTAAAAAACCGCAAGAGGTGGATTGATCTTCCGCTTTGTAAAGCTTGTTTTCGTCATCATAAAGATAAGACTGCAAAACGGTTCCATCAGATGAAGATAACTCGCATAGGTTATTTTTATCATCGTAGCTGTAATGCAGCGTCACACCGTCAGGTTTAACGAGAGTTTCCAGCAAACCTTCCGAGTTATAGATATAGGAAGTTTTGCGGTATTTTTCATAACTTCCCTCTTTTAAAGATTCTAAACGGTTGCAAGGCCCATATTCGAATTGTATGACAAATTTTTTGGCGGACTCTAAAAAAGCATGTTCTTCTAAAACTTTATTACCGGAAAGATCGTACCGATAAATGATTTTTTCAATCTCCTTGCCTTCAAAATTTCTTTTTACAATTTCTTCGAGTCTCCCTATGGCATCAAAAGATTTTGAAATGATCGAACCTGTTGCATCGACAAAAGTTTCTTTACCGGTTTTTTGGCCTTGCAGATTTCTTGCAGAAAGCTTAGAGGTTTGATTTTTGACAGGTTTTTTTTCGATCTCCTCTTTAATGACTTCCGAAAAGCGATTAAGAAAGGTTTTTTTAGTTACATTTCCAAATAAATCTCTTTCAAAGCAGGTTTTTAAAAAAAGAGATTCATCGGCACTGGATTGCTCTAAAAGTTCTACAATTTTACCAAGCGGGTTATAGACATAGTCTTTGGTTAGAATTTCACCGCTTTTTAGAGTTTTTTTCTCTTGCGATAACCTTCCTGCAAAGTCGTAAAAATATTCTTTGGTTCCCTCTTCACTTTCTTCTTTTAAAAGATGAAAACTATTATAAAAATGATGCTTTTCATTAAAAATGACCCCCGCCCTTGTCTCGGAGTAAGTTCTTGTAGGCCTCCCGAAATAATCTCTTTCCGTGAAGATTTTGATGCCTGTTTTATCTGTTTGAGAAACAAGATGGCCCTCAAGGTTATAGCTAAAATATTCTCTTGTACCGTCCGGGTGAACAATTTCAACCGGCTTATTTAAGGAGTTATAGCGGGTCCTTGTTTCAAAGCCTTTCGGATCGATCGTCAGTAGTATATTTCCAAGGCAATCATAGTGATGGATAACTTTCGGCTCCTCCAACTCTCCTTTTTCATTAGGCACAGGAGGGTGTTTAATTTCTTGCAGGTAGCCAAGGTTGTTATAGGAGTAAGATGTCTTGTTCCCGTAAGTGTCGATGCTTTCGATTTTACGGCCTAATGAATCGTAATTAAAAGAGGTTGACACAACATCGCCTGTTTCATCCACTTCATAGGATAAAATAAGTTTGCCGGCAGCATCGTAGTGGTTTTTTACCTCAGCTTTAAACTCGCTCAACTCTGCTGTGGTTTCAGAAAGAAGCCTTCCGGAATCATCATAAACATAGACAAGTTCTTTGCCGTCAGGCTGTTTGACTTTTTGAAGCTTTCCATTGGCATCATATTCCTTATAAGATTCCAAAAGAAGCTCGCTTTTGTCGTTAAAAACACCTTGCCAGACTAATTCAGAGGATTCTGAGTATCGGCAGCATGTCTTCTTTATGAAAACTTCCTGCCCTTTTGAAAAATCAAATCCGAATTCTTGTATTTCTTCAGGCATCCCTTTAGAGGGATGGCTTTTTTTAGGTGTTATTTTAACAAGATGCCTTTCAGTTGCGCCTGTAAGGTCAGAGGAGCTTTCGCTTTTGCCATCATCGGTTATAGTTTCAATAAGAAGGCCTTCTTCGTCATATTTATAGAATTGCCTTATGAGCACTTCGTTTTCTTTTTCAAGAAAAGTGGCTATCAACGACTTTTGGGTTGGATCATAAAAATATTTCTTTGAAATGCCGTTGACATCTATCTCCTCTGCAAGAAGGGGAGGCTCGCTCCCGTTTGACTTTAGATAACGCCATTTTTTAATGCGTTTTTCGATGCCATTTTCAATTGGCATGCCATTTTCAAGCTTAATTGGAAGGGACACTTTTCCGGAAAAATTGCCATAAGCTATTTCTTCAATTACATTGCCAAAAGCGTCATGCTTAAAAATTTTAGCGTCTACAACCCTATCACTTTCATTTTCTGTGATTAAACTCCCAAGCCTGGCATTTCCCTTATCGTCGTAGACCCAATTAAAAATTTTTCGTTTTAAAGGGTTTACTTCTTCTTTCTTACTTCCGAAAGATTCAATTTTTGTTATGTTGCCATGTGAGTTATAGCTATAAACGGTTTTTTGATTCATGGCGTCATAAACAATCGTTTTGTCTTCTTCGTATATAAAACGGGAGAGAATGGCGGTTTTTCCATTTGTGCCAACAGGGCCTTTTTGAAGCTTCACGCGGCCGATTCGAAAATCACGTGCGAGATTACTGATATAGACAGTATCTTCTCCGACGGTATTGTATTTTTCATCATAGTATTCTGTTTCAATGAAGCGACCATCGGAAAATTCTTTCCGGGTGATCAAATTTTTTCTTTCATTGGGGTGCTTTCGATATTGATATTTGATCCAAGTACCGTCAGGATAAACCACTTTACTTATGAGCCGGCTATCGCTTGTTCTTGCGTTCTCGCCTTTAATAAAATGATAGGTGACAATTCTTCCTATAGTGTCTGTGGCTATGAGGCAATCTTCGTTCTCATAGTGAAATTTTATTTCATTAAAGCAGGAGTCTTTTGAAAAAGAGCTGATTTTTTTTAATTTATTTGTCTCTTCGAATTCATATTTAAAAGGCCCCGATTCAGTTGCCGGGTTTAGAGAGTCTTCATTAAAAAGGTTAGGGTGGTTGAAGCGCCAAGAGGTCGAAGCGGTCTCCTTTAAATCATTTAAAAAAAATCTTTTTAGCTCTAAAGGAAAAGGCCCTTTAAGAGAAATATCGGCTTCAGCTTCAAGATAGTCGCCTGTGATAAGATTAATGCTACCGACAAATTCTTGATTTCCCTCACTTGCTTTTACCCTGGAGGCAAACATAAGAAAGAAAAAAGAGATAAGTAAGTATAAATAAGATTTATTATTAGCTTTTATCATGATCAAATTTCTTAGTAACTATTAATCAGAAACTAAAATCATATAAGAAATTGTTAATATCCGCAAGGTGTGCTATTTTTGCAAAAAAAATTATAGCTTTTGATTACAAACCTGATTATTTTAAAGGGCGATAGGTAATTTTTAAGGACTTTTCTCTTGCGTAATGTCTAAAGGTTAATTAAATGAACATTGTTATTGCGGGTGCAGGAGAGCTTGGAAGCTACATTGCAAATATTCTTTCTAAAGAAGAGCATAATGTTATTTTGATCGAAAATGACCTTGCCCGATCAGAAGCTGTACAGGAACAATCCGATATTTCCGTAAGGCATGGATCAGCAACAGATTGGCAATTACTCGAAGAACTTTTTGAATTGGATCCAAGTCTTTTTATTGCCGTTACAGATAAAGATGAAGTGAATCTTGTTTCCTCAGCTATTGCAAAACAACTCGGTTACCCAAGAACCATTGCAAGGGTTAAAGATGCCAGGTTTTTGAACCGAACCCGTCTTGATTTTGGCCGTATTTTTGAAGTTGATTATTTTATTTGCGGCGAACTTTTGGTAGCTCAGGATATATTAAAATATTTAATGACGCCGGGTTCTGTTTTAGTAGAAAATTTTGCCCATGGCGCCGTTCAATTAAGAACTCTTGTTGTCCCGGATAAATTTAAAAAACAAAATATACCCTTAAGCGAGCTTAGGCTTCCTGAAAACGTTATTGTTGGATTGATCGAAAGAGAAGTTAAAGAGAGGCAAAGCGGTTTATCAGTCGGGTCCAAAAAAGTTATTTTCCCCCACGGAAGCGATTTTATTTTGCCGGGTGACGAGGTGACTCTCATTGGCGAAAGGGGCGCTATCTCGGAAATTCATCATTTTTTCGGGATATCTTCAAAATCCATTCAATCCATTGCCATCGCCGGGGCTTCAGAATCTGCAATCTATCTTGGCAAGCTTCTTCAGGAACAAAACATTGATGTCTTGATTATCGATAAATCCAAAGAAAAGTGTGAAAAGGCGGCAAATTTACTTCCCGATGCGGCCATTATCCATCATGATGCCACAGATATTAGTTTTTTAAAGGCTGAAAAAATTGGGAGCCAAGATGTTTTTGCAAGCTTGACTCATAGTGATGAAATTAATTTGATGGTAAGCCTTCTTGCAAAAGAGATTGGATGCAATAATGTCATAGCCTTGTTTGCCAATACAAGTTATAGCGCATTGGCCTCCGAACTTGGCATCAATCACATCGTCTCGCCCAAAATATCGGCTTCAAACCACATTCTTTCTAAAATCTTATCAGGCACGGTAAGATCCCTTGTTTCTTTATATGAAAATCAAGCGGAAATTATGGAAGTCAACGTGTCGATTGATTCGCCAATTGTCGGCATCCCTCTATCAGAGCTTGGACCTTTATTGCCCTCGGACTTTTTGATTGCTATGATTCAAAATAGAGGGAGAATTATGATAGCTAACGGAAACAGGATTATCTCGGCCGGAGATACGGTCATTGTGATAACAAGTCCAAAGCACATTGGGGAAATTGAAAAAATTTTTTAAAAGATCTTATTGTTATGTATTATAAAGATATTTTTAAAATAGTCGGCATTATATTTTTCTTTTTTGCCATTTCACTTATTTTTCCCCTTTTGCTTTCCATTTACTATCAATTTTATGCAGAAGCGAAAAGCCACCCGCAGCCTCACGCAACCTTCGCTTTTCTTGGCTCGCTTGCGGTTTGTCTCGCTATTGGTTATATATTTTATTTTATAGGAAGAAAGTCTGAAGGGAATCTCTACCGAAGGGAAGCCATTTTCACGGTGGTTGCGGTCTGGGTATTAATACCCGCTGCCGCAAGCCTTCCTTATCTTTTAAGCGGGACTCTTAGAGACCCCCTTCAAGCTTACTTTGAAAGCGTCTCAGGCTTTACAACGACAGGCGCCACCACTTTTTTTCCAAAAAAAATTAATTTAGCAACCGGCCAGGAAGAGCTTATTGAGTACACGGTAAAAGGGGTTCACGATACGACTTACCGTTTTTATGGCACTATTGATCCGGTTATTGAGAAGGAAACCGGGGCAGTCCTATTCACAGGAGTTGAAGCTGTGAGTAAAGCCATCCTTTTTTGGAGAAGCTTCACCCAATGGCTTGGGGGCATGGGAATAATTGTCTTGTTTGTTGCGGTTTTGCCAGCCCTTGGCTTTGGTGGAAGACAGCTTATCCATGCTGAAATGCCTGGGCCTGTAAAAGATTCATTGACCCCTCGGATTAAAGAAACTGCTTTAAACTTATGGAAAATTTATACAGGCTTTACGCTTCTTGAAATTTTTTTATTAGTCTATAACAAAATGCCTCTTTTTGATGCTGTGAACACAGCTTTTTCTACCCTTTCAACGGGCGGATTTAGTGTTAGAAATGAGAGTATCAGCTCTTACAATAACCATGTAATTAACTGGATAGTCATTCTATTTATGTTTATTGGCAGTGTTAATTTTTCAATCTATTTCTATGCGCTTAAAGGCAAATTTTTTAGGCTTTTTGATCGGGAGCTTTTAATTTATGCGGCTCTATACGTTGTCTCGATAGGTCTTGGAACTTGGTTTTTAGTCGGCACGCCAAAGGCCTTATTGAACGGCAGCATCGAAGGCTTCTATGGATTGTCCGATGCCTTGCGGGACTCGGCTTTCCAAATTATTTCAGCTCAGACAACGACAGGTTTTTCAACTGCCAACTTTAATCTTTGGCCCTATTCGGTTCAGGTGATTATGATTATTGTTATGTACTTTGGGGGAATGGCCGGGTCTACCGCGGGTGGTATAAAGATTGTTCGATTGGATATGCTCTTTAGAGCTGCTCAGTATAAAGTAGAATCTTTATTTAGACCGGAAGCGGTCCGTATTTTTCGAATCGGGGAGACCCCTGTTGTCGATGCGGCGCTAGTTCGTGTCTTAACTTTCTTTTTAGTCGTGGTTTCTTTTGCAAGCCTTGGAACTCTTTTACTAACCTTTGATGGATTAGACCCTGAAACCGCATTTTCATGCGTGGCTTGCATGATTAACAATATAGGTCTGGCATTTAGGGCAGCCGGGCCTTTGGAATCTTTTGCTTTTATGTCTGATTTTGCTTTAGCGCTCTCTTCTCTTTTAATGATAATGGGAAGGCTTGAGTTTTTAGCCTTCCTTGCAGTCCTTGTGCCGGCTTTTTGGAAACAAACGATTTAACCCGGTCAATCAGGGTCAATCGATTGAATCACCAATAAACACGCCATTTGCCATCGCAAAAAAGAGCATGGCCTTGAAGTGTGATTCGCTTATCACTTTCTTTCATCTCGCTTGCCGGTGCTATTTGATGGAGGTAAAGGCCTTTATGAAGGGCAATTTCACCTCTTTTGTAGGGATGGAAGTGCATGGGGGAGTCGGAGCTTAAGGATTCGATTAAAACTTGATTCCAGTCTTCTTTTTCATCGAAAGTGATGTCCCAATAGTTAAGCCCTCCCCCTTTTTCAGGTAGAGTTATAGCGAGGGTGAAGCTAATTGGGTTTTTGTCATCCACTTCTTTATAAGGCCATTGATGCTGGTAGTGTTGTAGATCGAAGTGTTTACTAGCCAGTGGCTTTGTAAAAGCTTGATGGTATAAAAAAATATGAAAACCGGGAAGCGCCAACCTTTCTTCGTACACCGCAGGCTTTCCCAACTCTTCTCTAAGAACTTCTAGCAAATGATCATAAAGACTCTTAAATTCGTTTTGCAAAAAAATATTTTGTTTTTGAGCTTTCCTATAGTACTCGCTATTTTTAGATTCCGGTCGATCCAGGTAGCTTGCTTGCCCAAGCGTATAAAAGGGTAAGCCTTTCTCTTTTAAACGATTAATCCAAAAAGGTTTAAGAGAAAAAATTTGCTCTTCGATTTTCAAGCATTCTTCTTCTTTTAGAAAAGGAATGCGTGAAATCTCCATGAAAGCCCTCTAACTTTTTAAACCGATTACTTTACATTCTCACTATCGTCCGGGAAAATAATTTGCTTTAAGCCAATTGCAACTGCTGCGCCAAGAAAGATGGCCGGCGCTTCAATTAATAATCCAAGAAGCGCGCCCCCAAGAATTAGGCTTCGGACAACGCCTAAATTTTCGATGAAGTCTTCTAAATTTTTTACGATGACCATAATTTCTTTTGAGAAATAGAGTCCGGCTATAATGCCGATAATGCAGCCCCCCAAGAGGCGATCAAAAAAGAGAAGCAGAAGGCCGATGATGAGCGCTATATAAGCAAGAGTATCTCTAGCATTTGAAGAAGCAAGCTTATAGATGTCTTCTATTTTCTCAGGTCTTTTAAACCCTTTTTCTTTGGGTTCTTCCGGAAGCTTTTTTTCAAAAGGAGGTTTTTCACTATCTACCATATAAATCCCTTGGGTATTGTCTTGAAAAGACTGTACATAATTATTTTAAATCGAAAACATTGCTTTATCAAATCATTTTTATCAAATCAAGCAGTAAGTTGTTGATTCCTATCTTTTACTGTGTGATAAAATGTTATTCATAAAACAAGAAGTATGCTAAAGTTTAAAAACCATATTATTAGTGTGATGATTATTTTAATAATCAATACTAAATGTTAGTAATTAATAATTATTGGTTTATGACTAGAGATTGTTAAAATCAAACTTACGTAAATTAGTAAGATAATCAACTGCTTAAAATGGAAGAGAGCCCGGCTAATTTTAACGGGCCGCTTTAGAAAATTTTTAAATTGTAGTATATATTAATAATAAGAAGAAGATTATCTTCATAGAAAACATTTAGCAAGACTCATGTGGAATCAATACCTGCAAATTATCAGTAAGGTTCTTTTTGCAACAGCAACGGCTCTATTTTTTGCAACTTTCTCTTTGAGTTTTTTCAAAAATCAAGAACCGCAAGAATTTTCTGAAAATAAGAAAGAAGTCATTCTGCCGAAAAACTCATTTTCCTTATCTGAAAAAGCCTATCAAGATATCGGCGAGCCTTTCCTTTCCCTTAATTTTGTAGCTCCGAAAATGCAGCTTCCGGACCTTCGTCAAAAAATCACCTATTATGGTCAAAATGGCAGACCCGATGGCAAGGAAGACAACACCCTTCTCTATTTTTCAATAGGCGGCTCAAAAGAAACTGCCTCCATTCAGCCCGGTAAAAAGCTATTTTTGCACTACTTGCCGCTTGATGGTGGAAAGTATGAATTCAGTCCGGGAAATATGGAAACCTCGCTTTGGCTTGAAGCTTCCCATCAGGGCAATGAAGCCGAAATTTTAATCGGGATGCTCGATGAAAATGCAAGGCCTGTCGAAGAGCCGAGACAGAACTTCCGATTTAATCTTGCAGAAAAAGAAATGGCAAGAGTCAGTCCAAGCGGATGGGAAATTGATAAATGGAAAGTAGACGGCACTTTGCTTGCAAGACAAAAAGCTCGCTGGATGGGTGTAGATAAGTTCCTTGAAAAGCATGGCGGACAAGAGTTTGAAAATATTGCCTCCAAAAATCGAATCGATTTCGGAGAGAAGGAAGATGTTTATTCCGTTTATGTGGAAAACGGAGATTGCCTTATTTGGAAAGAGGGCAGATGGCGCAATATCAATGATTTGAATGAAGATACCAAGCGCTACCCCCTTATGGTAATCAAAAAAGTGGAAGAGAGGCTTATGGGCCTTGAGCTTTGGGATGTCGAAGGCAAACGCAAAATGGCTCTAAATCTTCTAAAATCCATGGAAACGTGGGTACCAAATAATATTCAGGAGCAGTTTAAATTTATCGGAGCCAGAACAAAATCGCAATTTGTCTTTGAAGTCGACGATGAAAAAATGCTATTGAGCCCTCAAGATTGGCTTGTACTGACCGAAAACGGCTGGATAAAGCTGACAACGGCCCAAGAAATAGATGACTTTGTTTCAAGAAAAGTAATCGGCACTCTTTTTGTTTTTAATGGCATTGAGAGAAAGGAAGATCAACAGGTCATGAAGGGGATTTTATATAACCCCGGAAGAACGATTTCCCAAGATATTGAGCTTATGGTCCAAAAAGATGGGCTTGTCTATCATTCAACAGATAAAGAGCGTTCAAGAAGTTATCTTGAAAAGTACGAAAAACCCATACGATCTTAAAATTAGATCGATTAAAAACTGGTTTCATAATTAAAAAATAATAAATACATATCATGACTAAATTACATCATTACTTCATTAATGCTTTTTTATTACTCTCGTTTCTTCCTTATCAGCCGGTTTTGGCTCTAACCATAGCTGAAAAAAAAGCAGCTTTAAGCTCGACACGGCCAGGGGGGTGTGATTTAAGCCACGAGATGCAAAAGTTTTTAGTTCAAATCAATCGCGAGCTTGCTGAACAAAAAATGGAGCTTAGAGAGCTTTACCAGGAAGTTGGAAGGTTCCATCAGGCGAATGCGGCATCAGGGGACTGGGAACGGCTTCTTTTAGATATTCAAGGCATTCGAGGCAATATAAAGCTTTTGGAAGAAAGCTTTAGAAAAATGGCAGAAGAGCATAATCAGCTTGAAGATTACGCCCTTTGGCACCAACCTGATACCACAATTGGGGATCTTGTTATCGATTATGGAGCGCAAGACTTTGTTTATCTGATTCCCTCTGAAATCGCAGCTCTTCCCATCAGCATCAATTCAAATATTCCGGTTCCAAGATCTAACTGGAACGATATGCTGGTTTTAATTCTTTCTCAAAGCGGAATTGGAGTGAGACAGCTTAACCCGTACTTACGCGAGCTCTATGCTTTGAAAGATAGCTTTATCGGCATCCAATTAATCACCCAGGATAGAAACGCCCTTGAGCTTGTTTCCCAAGAAGACAGGGTATTATTTTTGCTTTCTCCAAAACCCGTGGATTCCGAGAGAATATGGCTTTTTCTTGAAAAATTTGTAAACAAGGTCACAACAGACCTTGATATGATAGGAAGAAATATTCTTATTACGGGCCCTGCAGGCGATGTACGCGAACTTATTAAAGTTTTGGAGTTTGTGGAAGCTAATACCCAAGGCAAAGAATATAAGATCGTAGCCTTAAGACGGGCTGTCGCCGATGAGCTTGCGACAATCTTAGAAAGCCTTTTTGTTCCTTCCATGGATTGCCGAAACGAAGATTCCCCGTCTGATAATGGCCCTTGCCCTAACCTAAGAGTAATACCCTTCGGCAGTCCGCCAACTGCCTTATTCCTAATCGGCGATAGGGAAGAAATTAGAAAAGCTGAAGATATCATTCATCAAGTGGAGTGCGAGATCGGTGAAGCTGATGAAAAAGTCATCTATACCTACACTTGCAAGCATACAGACACTGAAGAATTAGCCGATATCTTAGAAAAAGTCTACAACTTGATGGTGCAAACAGGAACGATTGCAACCCCGGAAGAGTTAGGCCCGCCGCCAGGCGCCGTCGATCAAACCCAAAAAGTTGCGGTAACCTCAGTCGATGTAAGGCCTCAGTTCAGATACCCGGAGCAACTCTATAGAGACGGTTTTTACCAAGAAGGTACTTTTGCTGTAAATCCGGCTCCGACACAACCCGGGAGACCTGAGGCTCCAAAAATCGACCCTAATGCCGGCAGGACTAACTTTATTGTCGATCCCAAAACAGGCGCTATCGTCATGGTGGTCGAGTCCTTTTATTTACCTAAATTAAAAGAACTCATTCGAAGACTTGATGTTCCAAAGAAAATGGTTCAGATTGAAGTTCTCTTGTTCGAAAAGCGGATAGAGAATGAAAATTCATTTGGCTTAAATCTTTTAAGACTCGGGACACGGGCTTCACAAACAAATGACACTTCTTTACTTTTTAATGATAGCCATAAGGGTTGTATCAGCGAAGGGATTACACAGTTTTTCTTAAGCCGAATGAAGACTTGCGGCTTTCCGGCATTTGATCTTGCGTATAAGTTTCTAATATCAAGGGATGATGTCACAATCAATGCGAGTCCATCTGTCGTTGCCATAAACCAAACTAAAGCTACCATCAACATCAATGAAGAAATATCGATCAATACCGGTATTTTTGAAGTGGAGACGGCTAAAGGGGTCACTTTAAAAGACTCTTTTACAAGGGCTCAGTATGGTATTACAATTGATGTCACACCGACGATTCATTTAAAAAATGACTGCGATGGCATCCCGTTTGGCGAAAATGATGACTATGTCACTTTAGAAACTGACATTTATTTTCAAACCATCCATCCAAGAAGCTCTAAGGACCGCCCGGATGTAACCACTCGGCACATTGAAAATACGGTTCGTATCCCGGATGGTCAAACCGTTATCTTAGGGGGCTTAAGACGGAAAATTTCAAGCGACTGCAAAGACTCCATTCCTTTTCTTGGAGAACTTCCGGGGATCGGAAAGCTTTTTAGCAGTACGACTCTAAAAGACTCGAGCACGGAAATGTTCATCTTCTTAACACCAAAAATTATCTCCGATCCGCATGAGGACTTTTTGCTTATCCGCTCCGAAGAAATGTCAAGGCGGCCGGGCGATATTCCGGGCTTTATGAAACGGCTTGTCCTTGCAAGGGAATGTGAAAAAAATCGTCTTATGCAAGACTACATGACGATGCTTTTTGGAAGGGAGCCGGAACGGTTTTATTATAGGCCGGGTGAGTATAATGGGTATTAATGAAAGCTATCAGCCTGAAACTGCAAGCGATGAGCTTATAAGACAAGGCATGCTCCAAGGCGAGGATGTTTCAAGATCACTTGCGGAACGTTTCGGCATGGAAATCATCAAGAGTTTCGGGGATCGGAATCTACCTAAGGAATTCTACGAAAAAATACCTTATTCCTTCTTAAAAAAGCATCTTATTATGCCATACAAGAAGGAAAAGGAAAAAATAGTCGTAGCAGTCTCAGACCCTATGACTGTTGAGCCTTTAGAAGAGCTTCGCATGATGGTTTCAAAGCCTGTAAGGGCAGTCTTTTGCTCAAGGGATGCGATTGCTTTAGCCATTCACGAATGCTACAATCAAGAAGCCGGAGCCGCATCCCAGCTAATCGCTGATTTAAAAACAGACTCGGAAGATTCCTTAAAAGATTATGAAAGCGAAGTTTATGATCTTTTAGATAGGAGATTAAACCAAGCCCCTCTTGTCCGCCTTTTAAACCTGATTTTAACAGAAGCTATTCAACAAGGGGCCTCGGACATTCATTTTGACCCTTCAGAAGATGGTTTAAAGGTAAGGTATCGAATCGATGGGGTTTTGCAGCTTCGACACTCCCCGTCGCCAGAGTATCAAACCCAGCTTTTGACCCGAATCAAAGTAATGTCAAAACTTGATATTGCCGAGCATAGATTGCCTCAAGATGGGCGCATCAAACTAAAAATGGGTCCTAAAGAAATCGATTTCAGGGTCAGTACTGTCCCGGTAGTTTCAGGCGAGCGTATCGTTTTGCGTATTTTAGATAAAGGCAATGTAATTTTAGGTCTCGATAAAATCGGAATGATGCCAAAAGCCTTTAAAGAATTCAGCGATCTTGTCAGGCTGCCGGAAGGCATAGTTTTAGTGACGGGACCGACCGGAAGCGGAAAGACGACGACCCTTTATAGCGCTATTTGCGAAATCACAAGCGATGAAACTAATATCATGACGATCGAAGATCCTGTCGAATACAACCTGAAAGGGATTGCCCAAATAGGGGTTCGCCATAAGATTGACTTAAGCTTTGCAAAAGGCTTAAGGCATATCCTAAGACAGGACCCGGATGTCATCATGATCGGTGAAATAAGAGACCTTGAGACAGCAGAAATTGCCATTCAAGCCTCGCTCACCGGCCACCTTGTTTTAAGCACCCTTCACACAAACGACGCTCCTTCAGCCATCACAAGGCTTGTCGATATGGGCATAGAGCCTTATCTTCTTTCCTCCTCTATCGTAGGTGTCATGGCTCAGAGGCTTGTAAGGACAAATTGCCCTAATTGCAGCGTCAAGTATCAGCCTAGCGCCGAAGAAATTAGAAGCATTGGACTTTCTAAAGAAGAGCTGCAAGGAGCCCCTTTTTGCAAAGGAAGAGGCTGTGATTTATGCTATGGCCTTGGCTACAAAGGGCGACATGGAATTTATGAGCTTATGAAAGTTGGCAATAGCATTCATAAGCAGATTGTATCAAGTCCTGATGCTATAGAACTAAGACGCATAGCTTTAGAAGAAGGCATGGTCACTTTGCTTAAGCATGGCAGCGAACTTGTGAAACAAGGATTAACCACCCCTGAAGAAGTGCTTCGCGCAACAAGAGGGGTTGAAGGATAGCCGAAATGCCTCTTTACTCTTATCAATACATTTCTCCTCAGGGAAAAAAGCAACATGCGTCTTTGGAAGCGCAAGATGAAAAAAGCGCTCGCGACCTTTTACGCTCCCAAGGAATTTTAATTGTCAAAATAGAAAAAAAAGAAGGCTTAAGCCGAAGGCAGAATCTAAAGGAATCGGATCTTTTAACCTTCTCTTTGCAACTCGCTCAACTTGTTGAAGCAAAAGTCCCTTTATATGACAGTTTGACGACCATCGAGTCCCAATACAGAGGTGAAAGATGCCATCGTATTTTGCTTTCCCTTTGCGAAGCTTTAAAATCCGGATCTTCACTATCAGAGGCCATGTCCCAATTTCCGAAAAGTTTTGATTCGCTCTACGTCTCTTTAATTAAGTCAGGGGAGCAATCCGGTTCTATTGACGCTGTCTTAAGACGGATCACGCAATTTTTAAAAAGGCGTTCCAAGCTAAAAAGGCAATTATCGACAGCTATGATCTACCCGGCTATTTTAGGAGGTTTTGCTTGCCTTATTCTAATTATGCTCTTAACTTTTGTTATCCCATCGATTGAAGCCATTTTTGAAGGCAGGCAGTTAAACCAATTTACAGAATTTGTCCTTAAAGCAAGTCACTTTCTTCAAGACTATTGGTGGCTTTTATTTCCGTCCCTTGCCGGAATCGGTTTTTTTACTTTTAAGCAGCTCCAGACCCCAAAAGGAAAAGAGTGGAAGGACAGGTTGATTTTAAAGCTGCCCCTTCTAAGAACACTCGCTATAAAATCAGCTTACGCAAGATTTTCAGAAACTATGGCCACGCTTTTAATGGGCGGGGTTCCCATGATAGAAGCTTTACGTCTTTCAGAGAAGGTAATGAATAATTCCATCCTGGAAGCTGAAATCAAACTTTCCGGGGAAGGCATTATCATGGGAAGTTACTTAAGCCGGGAATTTTCAAAATCGCAGTTTGTGCCCCCTCTTGTACCGAAAATGCTGGCAGTAGGCGAAGAAACAGGAAGCATAGGTCCCATTTTTGTAAAAATTGCAGAAATGTACGAGGACGATGTCGAGAAGACAATTGATAAACTGATGGCCCTTATGCAGCCCGGCATTCTCATTATTATGGGAGGCATTATAGGGGCAATTATTATGGCCATTTTGCTTCCTTTGATGGATATGACAAGTTTTACGATGTAACTTAAGCGAGAGGATGAAAAATGAAAAAAGTGATTAAGAGACGGACCTCAAATCAAACTCTTTTTAAAAAAGTAAAAAGTAAAAGAATGATTACCTTAATGGAAATGATGGTTGTCATTTTTTTAATCGGAATCATCACAGCGGTCATTGCTTATAATTATCAAGGAACGCTTGAAAAAGGGCGAGCTTTTAAAACAGAGCAAGGCATAGATCGTGTAGAAACCATTTTAAATTTAAGAGTGGCGGAAGACCCCGATTTATTGCAGCATCTTGATCGTGATTGGACTGAGATCATACGAAACGATCCTTTGGTTAAAGATCCAAAAGCATTGATTAACGATGGATGGGGCCAGCCCTTAAAATTGGAAATCAATCGAGAAACCAATGCGATACAAATGCATTCTGAGAAATTAAATTTATATAAGAGAAAATGAAGTTTTTCCTTTTTAAGACTTTACGAAGACAAGCTATCACCCTCATGGAGATTATGATTGTGATAGCTCTTTTTTCCTTAGTGTCAGGGGTTCTTGCAATCAATGCCAATAGGCTCATAAGAGAAGAGCGTTTTCAAAAAGAATCCGCTCTAATCCAAGATAAAATTAAATTAGCCATAGACTTAACGCTTCTTTTTGATGTTGAAAGCGAGATTCAATTTGTTGAGAAAGAAGATGCGATCGCCCTTGCCATGATCATAGAAAATGAGGGTTCTCAATATCGTTTTCTAAGAGGAAAAGAACCTATTTCTCTTAAAGCTATTCACTTTATTGAGTTTGACGACTTTAGAAAGGAAAATGAAAGGGGGAAACTTTCCTTGAAATTCCTTTCAAACGGATCTTATTTGCCTAAAGGGATTTTAAGATTGTCCACCTCAAGATCTGATAAGGATTTAGGAGCAATAACCCACTACATTCATTTGCCGGGATACCCGGCTCCTTTAAAAACGTATAAAAATGATGAGCTGAACCGAACCCTTACAGACGAAGGAGAGTCGCTGGATCAAAAATTGACGAGGTATTTGGTGGATGAAATAAGCTCTCTAAATTTTAAGAGCTCACAAGAGCTTACAGAACAAACGGAATAAAAGGATGCTCTTAAAAAGCACTGTAAAAAGAAAAACATTAAAATTATCTCTCATCGAGGTATTGATTGCCTTTCTCTTAATCAGTCTTTCTTTGATTCCGATTGTCTATCCCTACTCACGGGCTCTTCTGGAAGAAAAGAAATTTTCCTTAAGTTTAAAGGCTGAACATGACGCCAATTTGCTTTTCGGGCGTTTAATCCAAGACTTGCACGAAAACAAAGTCCCTTTGAGTCAGATCGAAGGCAATAATAAGGAAATCTCTATACCCCTAGATAAAATGCAAGAAGCCTTCATAAAGCCTCCTTTCCCCAAGGCATTTTTAAGCTTTGATTCCAAATATAAACCTAAGTCAAATTCGGAGGAATGTGTTCTTTACCTTGTGAAGGCAAGCTATAGCGTGGCTTATGAGGACATTATTTTTTTCAGCAAACTTAATGAAAAAGAAAAAATATTTTCCTATTCGTTTACTCTTTTAAAAGAAAATTCGAGTGCCTCGGCAAGTGAAGAGGGAGATGATTTTTCCCCTGACGAAAGCGATGAGGAAAGTTAGGCATGAGAAGATTAAAGCCGATCAAAAGAATGATTACCTTATTGGAGGTAATGATAGCCCTTGGATTAACAGTAATTCTTCTAACTGCGCTCTCTTTTTTCTATAGGGAACTGACGCGCTATGACAAAGCAGGAGAAACCCTAAGACGAGAAGAAATTAATTTAAGGCATGTCGACATCCGGTTGCAAAAATCCCTAGCCAAAAGCCTTTCTTATGGCACTCTTGGCACAGACTTTTTGTTTTTTACAGGAAGCGGCGGGGAGGGGCTATTTTGGCCCGGGACTTCTTATCTCTTATTTGCCTATGATAGAGGCATTGATCGGGACCCTTTGTTTTCAAATGAAGTCATAGGCAGGCTATTTGTAGATAGCGAGAAAAATCTAACCCTTGCAACTTGGCCTATATTCTCACGCTGGGAGACAAGACAGAGCATTCCCATCAAGAAAGAAATCTTGCTTAGCAACGTTACCGGTTTAAAATTTAGCTTTTATTATCCTACGGAAAAAATTTCATCGAAACCAAAGCCTAAAAGTGAAGTTCCAAAAGTGCTTCGAGCAACCGTTGTGCAAGAGCCGAAATGCGGGGATGAGTGGAGGAATGAATGGGCAAGGCTTCCGGCTATTGTCACAGTCATTCTCACAAGAGGAACAGATGAAAAAAATGAAGAAAAAATAGTAATCCCTCTTGTCAATTTTGATAAGTGGATAATCTACGGTAAATAAGAGGCTCTTCTTGCAAGTTTTAATTTATGTAACGACACTTCTTATGGTATTTGCGATTCTATCTTACGGCAAATTAGAGAGTTTAAAATCTTTTGCCATTTTAAAAGGGCAATCAGAGGTTTTAAGGAAAGAGACGGGACGATACTTTAGCCATAAATCGGAATGGTTCTACGATGAAACCACCTTTTCAAAAGAAGAGAATGCTCTGTCTCAAGAAAGTAAAAATCAACCTAACAAGGCTACCCGCTATATTAACTTGTCTTATCTTTTTAAAGCCCCTGACGAAGCTTCTGAAATTTTTGTAAAAAACCTTCTAAAAGACTTGATAGACAAGTTATATGAAGGAAAATCTTTTTATGAGGAGATCAAGCAAAACCGCCCGGCTTTTGTTGAAGAGCTCTTAGAGAGGCTTAAAGAAGAGGTGAAAGAGCAGAATCGAAATCCGCAAAAAAAAATTAAAACGATTCAGCAGATTGCTAATCTCGATTTAAAAGATCAAGAACTTGCAAATGCCTTTTACCATATGCTTAAGGGATCACCTCCAGTTGATGGGAGCATCTCTCAAGGATACCCTTCCCTTTTAGATTATATCACGCTTCATGGCAACGGCAAAATACGTGTTTGGCTTGTCCCAAAGGAACTTTTATCCGTTATTTTCGGAGATGAAGCGATTGCAGCTGAAGTTCAAAACATAAGAAAAGAGCTGCATAAAGACTTAGTTCAAGGGAAAAAGCAAAAGGAAGAGGTCTTTCTTTCTTTTAAAGAAGCCTGTGAAAGAAGGATTCGCTATGATCTTCCTATAGATAAATTTAATTTTGAGGCCTCTTGCCAGGCGCCGAAAAATAACTAACCTTCTTTAGACCTTTTAATAGGGATAAGGCAAACCGTAATATCGTCTCTTGAGCCGGCTTTCCTTGCTTTTTTTACAATAGCTTCAGTCAATACCTCCAAAGGCATTGTAGCATCATTTTCAAAAATAAAATCATGAAGTTCTTGATTGGAGGCCACATCCGTTAAGCCATCTGAGGTGAGCAGGACATAGCCTTCAATGTCTTTTAAATCAACGATCGTAAAGGCGGGTTTAGATGAAATGACTTTTGAATGATCTTCTTGAAGGTCTTTCAAGTATTCATCGCCAATCGCTCGTGTGATAGCAAGACTGCCTTGAACCCTATTACGAATAATCGAACCCCCTCTATTAAGGACTTTTCTTTTCCCTCTTGCACTTGTTGCTTTAAAGTCAAAAGATAAGTCTAAAGGCGCCTTGTCTTTTCTAAATAAAATCGCTCTTGAATCTCCAAGATTTGAAATAACGGCTTTGTCTTGAACAAAAAGCGCCATGACAGCTGTCGTTCCCGGGTTTTTTATATTCGGGTTTTCGCTTTCCATGTAAGCTTTAAAGGCTTGATTGAGACGAACCGAAGTTAAAGATAAGCTATTTGCTATTTCAAAAAGAAGGCCTTCTTTATTGAAAGTTTCTAAGGCCATCGATAAATTTTCTTGCAAATGATTTTCGCAAAACGAAGCGGCTTGCCGCCCTCCATGGCCATCAAATAAGGCATAAAGCGGGGCTTCGACTTTTTCACCAAGAGAAAGCAAGGGTAGGGAAAAAGAGACAAAGCCATCTTGATTTTCGTTGTAACGGCTTCCTTTATGAGTGGATAAGCTGCCATGATGGGGCCCGACAATTTTAGTTTCAAGACCGTTTAGAGGTTGAATAGAGGCTTTTTTAAAGTAGGTATCCGGTAGAGCGGACGATTGATTTAAGATATAATCGAATTCTTTACGGACTTTCGCTTCCAACTGATGAGATGAAAGAAAAAGGGTTAATTCGTCTAAGTGGGGAGGCTCTAAATTCCTAAAAAATCGTTGCAACTCTATTTTTAATGTTTCATCCAGGTCGTTATATTTAGTGGGCTTGCATCTTTCTTTTGTTAAAACGCTTTCTTTTTCATTTTGAGAAGCCATTAATAAACTAATAGCCGAAGGAATAGGCGGCGTCCTTTGCGACGATGGAGGGGTAGGGGATTCATTATTTTCAATTTCACTAAATTTTCGCTTTACGCCTGAAAAATTCATATTATTACCTTTATTTAATTTTAAGCTTTGAAAGTAGATGTGATAAAAGCGCTCGCTCTTTTTTGAAACCCGGGGAGTATAAGGGATAGGAATCCTTCTTCTAAATGTAATTTTAGTAAAATCGTATAAATTTCTTTGGGAAGTTTGACAGGGTCTTCTATAGGGAGTTCTTTCATCATTTTTTTTCTGATTTTCATGCCGATTCTTTTCATTTTATTATGCAGCTTTTCACCGGCTTTAATGGTCCCTATACTTTTAATATTGTGCTTGCTGAGACAGGCGATTCCTTCAGCAGAGAGTTCCGTCTCTTCAACAAGATTATGCAAAACTTCTTTAAAGTAGGCGGCTTCTTTGTGTTCATGCAGCTTTGACTCATCAAAAAGAGCCCTCATGATGGTTCTGTTGTTTTTACTAACTTTATAAATAAACGTTTCAAGTTTGTTAAAATTAAAATCCCCATTGGTGGTAGGTTTAGAGGTGTGCAAAACTTTTTTATCATTATAGTAGAGATATTCTGCTTCATAGTTATTAGGCGTGCTATTTGTTTCAATGCAAGCTTTAATTTGACCTACAAGAGGATGTAAAAAGTAGGCATCTTCTTCCTCAAGAAATGAATCGCTAATCCAATTTCTTTCTAAAATAGAGGTTTTCAAACGTTCTCTGATTTGAAACCTGCCTTCAGGGTCTAAAAAAATAAATTTAGGAAAACGAATTCCGCCCCCGCTTGTCTTAGCTATGAATTCCCTAATTTCTAAAATAGCTCTATTTCGAGCAATGGCTACGACTTGATTTGGATTTTCATCCATTAGAAATATGCGGGTTTCATTTTTTTCTTTCTTAACCCCGATAATCTCATCTCCAAGAGTGATTGTTCGATCTTGAATCATAATTTTTGCTCCCTTAACAAGGCTCTTTTGGAAAGCAAGCTGTTTTTTATCCTCTCCATTTATTAAAGAAAGACCTTCACGGAATAACTCTACTTCAAGGCGGGCAAGAGAGGGGGCCGGAAGAAAAGAATTCTGATGATAAACCTGAAGATGGTCAACAAATGCTTTTAATCCTTTATGCAGATGGGTTTGCTCGACTTTTTTATTGGTTTTTATTGCTAAAATCCATTCCGTAAGCGCGTAGCTATCTTCTTGCTTCAAAGCTTTATTGAAGCATATTTTGGTTAAAATCGGGTAGGGCAGGTTCACTTCGGAAAGACGTTCTAAATTTAAAAGGGCATCATACCTTATAGATTCTTTAGCTAAAGAGAAATCAAAGGAAAAAAAAGGGTCTATGGAGTTTGGGTTTTGAAGTTTTATTTCCTCAAAAACCGGGATCGCCTTACCTTTGACTTTCATTTTTACAAAAGATAGAGTCGAATCATTCCAAGCTGCTAATTTAAATCTTTCTTTTTGAAATTCAGTCGCCTCAAGATTTACTTCTTCAGCTAAATTTGACAAGATTTTTTTGTAGGAGGCGAAAACGGCTTTCGCTTCATTTTGAGAAGAGAGATAAGCCTCCATAGTTTTTCTGACAGTCTCTTCAAGTTTTCTATCCTGCCAGTTTTTTGTAAAAAATGGCCTAAGGATAAAATAAACAATCGTCCAGAAGACCCCAAAGCCTCTATTTTTGTGATAAAGCCTTCCGAAAGGAGAGGAAATTAAACCCTGAGAAGATTGTTCTTGGTGAGAGTCGTAATAGATCTCTTGGAAATTGCATTTAACCGTGTCTTGCGAAAGTCCCATGGAAGCCTTATGAAGTATAAATTAAAAGTGGCGTTTTCTTTGCTTAGTGTTGCCAAGTTGAAGTGATTTTCGATATTTGGCAACAGTTCTTCGGGCACAAAAAATACCTTGTTCCCTCAATTTTTGTGAAATAACTTCATCTGAAAGAGGAAGGCCTTTGTCTTCTTCTTTGATTAAACTTTCGATGAGATCTTTAATAGTTTTAGAAGAGATATCCTCCCCGTTGGCGGCGGTATAGGCAACGGAGAAAAAATTCCTCAAAGCAAAAATTCCGCGGTCGCACGAAAGATATTTTGAAGAAACGGCTCTTGCGATAGTGGATTCATGCAGCTCTAAATCTTTAGCAAGATCCAGCATAGAAAATGGCTTCAATTTTCCTTCGGGCTTAAGAAAGAAATCTTTTTGATTTTGTATAAGCCACTCTCCGATTCTTTTTAGAGTCGATTCTCTTTGGGAGAGATTTTTGAGAAGGGATCTAGCGGAAGCGATTTTTTGTTTAAAAAAGCGTTTTTCTTCATCTGACAAACTGTCGCTTTCAGCAAGTTTTAAGTACTCTCTTTTAATTTTAAGCTCTGGGCGCCCCTCCTTCGGAACCTCAACTTTTAAAATCCCGTCTTCTTCGCGGACAATGATTTCAGGGAAAATATTTTGGATGAGCTCGCTTGAAAAGGAGAGGCCCGGGCTCAAATCAAGATGGGAGATTCGATTTTTAATCTCGCTTGCGACTTCCTTGGGATCTTTTTTTAGCGACTTCGCAATTTTTAATAACTTTCCTTGCAAAAGGGATTCAAATTCATTTTCAATAATGCTGTAGGCTAGTGTTTTTTTTAAATGTTTTATCTCAAGCTGAGTTAAAAGCGACTCTTTTAGGCTTGTGGCAGCAACTCCCGGGGGATCAAAAGTTTGCACTACTTTTAAGATGGCTTGTAAAAAAGATTCTTCTATTCCGCTCAAAGCTGAAAGTTCCGAAAGGGGGCTTCTTAAAAGGCCTCTTTCATCCAAGCTTCCCATGATTAAAATGGCCGCATTAAGCTCTTCCTCATTTTGGAAAGTTTCCCTTGCTTGTCGATGCAAATAATCGAAAAGAGTCTCTTTTGAAACAATGGAAGCTTCTATATAGTTTTTCAAATCATTATCTTTAGAATTGCTATCGAAAGTTTCAGACTGCTGAAAATGTTCCTTAAAATCCTCATCAAGACGTTTTAGAATGTCGAAATCCTTTTCGGAAAAATCGATTTCTTTATTTTCTATCTCTTCTTCGGTATCATCTTCTTGAAATTCCTCTTCTTCAATTGCTTCTTCTTCACTCAAAATTTCAAGTAATGGATTCGTTTCAAGTTCAGTTTCAATAACGGCGGCAAGCTCCAAGTTTGGAATCTGAAGCAAAAAAATGCCTTGCTGCATTGTTTGCGACATGAGGATTTTTTGGGTTTGTTTAAAATCAGCTTTAGGCTGCATCTTTTGTTTTAGGGATAACCGACCCATAGAAAGTCCTTTAAAGTTTATCGTCATAATACCTTTATTTTAACGAGAGTAAAGACGGACTTCAACAAACTAAATAATTTATTTTAAATAATATAAAAAAATAGTTTCGTTTTTAATAAATAATAGTTTAATCCTTAGATGTTTATAACATTTGTTTTTCATGTTTGCACCTTTTTAATTGTTCTTATTATAAAGAAGATCAATGTCATTTCTTTGGCCGGGAAATTTTGTGGCAATCAAAACCAAATTTTTATTAGCTTTTTTAATTTTTTCAGGTAATCTTCCCGCTGTTGAAACGCATGTGGTTGGCCACGTGGATGATGAAGTTACAAGTCGTGAAGGGTCTCCTTCTCTTTATGATCAGATCGAATATGAAAGAGAGTGGCGAGATCCAAGATATGTAAGACGCCCCCGTGCGAAAGTTCAGTCAAATAGAGGGACAAACATATCCTACTAAGAGGCGTTGTTGCTTATATTTTCAAGTTTCATTTTAAAATAACTCCCACCAAATTATTAGATTCGCTAACATGCGGCCATGTCGACAAAACTATTTACTTAGACATTAGATTTATTTAAGAAAGCAAGACACAAGAACCCTCACTTATGGGAGCGATTTTTACATGCGGAAACTTGGGCTTCTCTCACTTATGATATGCGGCGCCTTTCTTTCATTTTCCCTCGCCCATTTATTGCCAAAACAAATTGAAACACGAAAGCCTGAAATTCAAAAAGAAGTCAGGAAAGAGACGGGGCTATCCTCTGAAATGCTTTCAAAAAAAGCCACGGGTATCCGAGAAAGCTCTTTAAGTGAAGCCGCTGCTTTAGTTTCCCCTTTAAAGGAGATTGCTTATGTAGATGAGAGATTTATTAAAAATGAAGCTATTTCTCAAGATGAGCTTCTAAATGAAGCTACCGCCTCTTTTCAAGAAGGAAACTATAGCCAAGTTTTTAAGATTGCAAAAAAAGTTATGCCGGCAATTGAAAATAAAAGCGGGTTAAGCGAAAAATGGCTTCATCTTCTAATTGAAACAGCTTTTAAGCAAAAAGATGCCGTTCAACTTGCTATTTTTTATGACTTTCAAAATAAAGCTTTTAAAGACCATGAAGACGCCGCTCTTCTTGTGGCGAAAAACTACATTCAACAAGGGAATAGAGAAGGATTCTTTCAAATCTCGAATCTTTTTCCGGAAGATGCGAAATCCGATGAATGGCGTCTTTTGGAAAGCGATCTCTATCTTTTTGAAAATAATCGTCAAGAGGCGATTGACGTTTTAAAAGCCAAACATTTAAACGGAAAAATGGAAGTTGAAAGGCTTTTAAGACTTGCCCTATTTAACATTCGTATCAATCCGAAACAAGCTTGGATGCATCTAAAAGAAGCTCATTCTTTAGATCCTACAAATACAGAAGTCTTAAGCTATCAGGGAAAATTGATGGAGCTTGCAAAAGAACCTGAAAAGGCTCTATCCCTTTATTTTATGGCTTGGAACTTAGATCCCGATAACCTTAAATTAAGCGATCAGCTAGCGGATTTTTATTTAAGAAGAAAAGATTATGCCAGGTCGCTTGATATTTGGTCCCAAAATTTAAATGAGGAGACAGATGACCCGATTTGGATCAAGGCTCTCTTTTTTAGTAAAGTGGTAAAGCCAATTAATTTGCCGGCCAAACCCGAAAATGATTATTCCGGCTATAGTGATTACCTGTATTCTTTAAAGCCTTGGGAATTTTGGAATGAGCAAAAGCTGCAGCGCTTTAATCTTAAAAGTGAAGAGAAAGTGGAACAGTCGGCTTTCTGGCTAAAGCTTCTGAATGAGATAGAAGAGAAGAATGAAATAACAGCCTATAACCGTTTAAAAACAAATCCTTTCAAAAAGCAATCTTGGGTGCCGGAGCTTGAAATTGCTTTAAAGCAAGTCCTTTACCTTAGAAATAAGGACTCTTTAGAGCCATTAACCTATTCACAAGATGAAGAGAAATTAATAGCTGATTTAAATAACTCCAAAAGCCATCCCATTTTTCAAGAAATCAATCAAATAGCTAGAAATCAAATTTTTGTTTCAGAAGCTACCAAAAAGTTTATTTCGGGAAATCTTATTTTACCGTCTTTATTTTTAGCAGCCGGCTGGAAGGAAGCGGCTCTTGAATTGCAGCATGGTTCTTTAAAAACGGAAGAAACTCCCATTTGGGTCGCTCTCGCTCTTATGAAAGCCATCAAAGAAAATCATGGCCTCTCTAAAGCGTTAGCTTTTTCCAAGCAATTGCCGGATACGGCTGAAATAAGGCTTTTAAAAGCTGAACTTTTACTCGAAGAAGGACAAGCAGAAGAGGCTCTTTCGGCTCTTGATGGGTTGAACAATAAAGTTGGGGAAGAAGGAAAGAGAGCTGCGCTTCTAGAAGTTTTAGCTTATTTAATTTTGGGAGATGATCAAGCGGCAGAACACACTATCCATGACAATTCGCTTCTAGATAAAAGCATTGAAGGACAAGAAATTTTAGCTGAACTCGAATTTCGAAAAGGAAATGAGATGAAGGCTGAAGAAATCTACCTTAATATTGCTGATGGATCGATGGAAGCAAAATCATATCTTGCAAAAAAAGCCTATCAAAGAGGCAATCTTCAAAAAAGCCGTGAATTAACTTTAGAGCTTCTTGATAAAGATCCGGCAAATAGGGTCTTGCTTGAAAACTTGCAAAGAATAGAATGGCATTTAAACCCAGAGCAGGATGGCTTTTTCCCTTAATTTCATGACTTCTCAAAGATCTATTTATAGTTCTGATGACAGATTTTACCTATTTTCAAGAATGAAAAGGTGACTTATGCAACCTGGCATCTCTATTATTATCTTGGGTAGTAAAAATATTGAAAGGCTTGAGTTTACCTTTGAGTCCCTCGCTCTCATACAAGAAAACGAACCTTTGGATATTCTCTATGTTGATCAAGAATCAAAACCCTCTTTTCTTAATTTTGCAAAAAGTTATGGGGCGAGACTCTTAAAAATAAAAGGGGGAGATCCTCCGCTTGGCCTTGTTTTAAATAAATCCCTAGCCCTGGCAAAAGGAGAAGCCCTCTTTTTTCTTGAGGGGGGTGTTGCCCTTCATTCGCAGTTTTTTGATGAAGCCCTTCCTCTTTTGAGAAAAAAAAATGTTTTCTTAGTAAGAGGAGTTACACGCGAGCTTTACCCTGCAAGATCTTGTTTTTTAAGCTTTATTGATTCATGGGCCGTCCGCCACCCTAAGGATATTTTAGAAGCGTTATCTCAAGAGGCTCTTTTGAAGAAGTCGACACTCTTGGAATTAAAAGGGTTTAATCCAAGACTTGATAAAGCAGCTTTTATGGATTTTTACTTTCGGTCTAAGGAAAAGTATGAGGAAGAAGTGATCGAAGAAGAAATGGAACTTAAGTCATTAGATATCGAGGGATTCTTTGATTATTTAAAGTATTACTGGAATAAGGGAAGTCTTTTCGCAGAACTTATGATTTTGCATTCAAAAAAAGCAAAAAACCTCTTCCTTTTAGAAAAAGTGCGGTCTCTTAAATTGACCGCTATTTTTTCTCTTTTATTTTTTGGGTTTATAATTTTTGTTTATTTTAATTTTTCTTTTGTTTTTTGGGCCCTTCTTGGCCTATCGATCATGCTTTTTTTTGCCACGGAGTTTTATTTGGAAAACAAGGGAACGGACCTTAAAAACCCGATTACTCAATTCTTCTTCTTATTTTTGAGTTTTTTTAAACAGATTCCCTATCTTTTTGGTTTTATTTATAAATATATTAAGTATAAATCTTACAATAAATTAAATAAATTTACTGGAAGTAAGTAGTTTTGTTAAAATAAACCTAGATTTTTTGAAAATACAGAGAAGTTAAATAAAAATTTTAAAATATCTTCAATCATTCTTTACATTTATATATTAGAATTATCAAAAAACATTAATTTATGTAAGTATGTCACAGCTTAGTTTCAGACAAAAAATTTTCTTATCCTACGTTGCTCTCTTTTTGCTTTTTTTAGCGCTTCTTTTTCCTTTTGCGACCAAAACAGTCGATGAAATTGTGGCTAAAACCCTAACTGATAGAGCGGATGAACTTATCCTTAAATTAAGATCGGCCCCTAATAATGATGCTCTAATAAGGAGAATGAAAGATTCTAAATGGATGATTTTCTTTAGAGTCAGCATCATTACCAATGAAAGAAAAGTTTTATACGATTCCCATACAAAAAGGCTGCTAGGTCCAAGATTCAGTCAAGAGCAAGTCATTGACCATCCGGAAATTAACCAGGCCTTTCATGAAGGTTTTGGTTATTATGAGGACTATTCCGAGCTATTCCAGCAAGAATTTGCCTATCTTGCAAAAGCCTTTGATTTTCATGGCAAAACCTATGTTTTAAGGGTGGCCTTTCCCTATAAATATGTGACTGCTTTGACACGGGACTTTGAAATAGGCTTTTTAGCCCTTGCGACAGCTGTTCTCTTACTTTTTACCATCATGACCTGGTTTATTATTAACCATTTGACAAACCCGATCCAGCAGATCATTAATGCCGTCAGACCTTATCAAGAGGGTTCTCAGAAAACGATTCCTGAAATTCGTATAAAATCAACAAATACTCAAGACGATTTTGGAAGGCTTGCCAACACCTTGAATTCGCTTTCTCAAAAGATTCAAAGCCATATCAATAGTTTGACAAGTGAAAGAAACGAGAAAGAGGCAGTTCTTGAGTCTCTTATTGAAGGTGTAATTGCCGTTGATGACAAGCTGAATATTAATTATGTAAATAATATGGCGCTTAAATTTATCGGGGAGAAAAAACAGGACTTAATCGGAAAACCTTTTTTAGAAGTAGGTAAAGAGCATTGGCTTCAACTTTTAAAAGAGTGCCGAAATGAAAAGTCCTCAAAACTTTTGACAGAAGAGATGTTTCTTGAAGGAAGAAAGCTTTATTTAGATATCGTCGCCTCTCCAAAGAAAGAAAATGGGGGCGCTGTCCTTGTGATTCAAGATAAAACATCCCATTATAAGATGCTCGAGATGAGAAAAGATTTTATCGCAAACGCCTCGCACGAGCTTAAAACTCCGATCACCATTATCCGGGGTTTTGCTGAAGCGCTTCACGATAACCCTGAATTGCCAAGAGAAACGACAGAAGAGGTCACCCAAAAAATTCTTAAAAACTGCGAAAGGATGACTCATCTTATTAAAGACCTTTTAACGCTTGCGGATATTGAGCATTTACAAGAATCGCGTCTTGTGCCCTGCAACTTAGCTGACCTTGCCGAGTCTTGCGGATCAATGCTTTTAGAGGCACACCCAAGCGCTGAATTTACCCTTAACTATAATAAAGAAGATGATTATGAAGTGAAGGCGGATGGCCAGCTATTAGAACTTGCTATTATTAATTTGCTTGAAAACGCTGCCAAATACTCAAACCCTCCCGCAAAAATCACTTTGTCGCTAAACCGCTTTGATGACGTTATTGAGGTTAAGGTCAAGGATCAGGGAATCGGGATTCCAAAAGACGACCTTGAACATATTTTCCAACGTTTTTATACAGTGGATAAAGCGCACTCAAGAAAAATGGGCGGGGCAGGTCTTGGGCTTTCCCTTGTTGAAACCATTATTCAAAAGCATCAAGGTAAGATTGCGGTAGAATCAGAAGTCGGCAAAGGGACCGAGTTTACGATCACCTTGCCTGTCCATCGATAAAAAAGTACTTTTCTCTTACAAAAGCATTAGGGGAAACAGTATCGTGAATAAAAAAATCGCGGCAATCAATCCAAGAATCAAAAAAGGACCCCCGCTTGAAGAATGAATGTATGTTGTTCTCCCTGAAAGAGGGTAGGTAGAGTCATAATAACTAACAGGCGGCGGGCTGTAAGGACGGCTTGATACGAAAACTGGGCTTACGTGAACAGGTCTTGCAGGACGTTCGTCCGGAACATAAACAGGCGTCCCTCTACCTGATCTTGACCCGGGGATAACATGACCATTACCAAACATAAATAAACCTCTTTTTATTACTAATTATTACTATTTTCGAAAATCTTCGAGCTATCTCTAAACTTTAATTAGTATTCTTATTTTTTTCTATAGATTTATCTTTATCGCTTGCGCTAACTTGAAAACTAAAGTATACGAAAGGTGAAATAAATTTTAGATTCATTTGTAAGTTTAATAGCCTATTTTTACGGACTTTGTAAATGCAGACTGATGAAACCGATCTTTCTTCCCATTTTGAAAATGCCAGAAAGGAAATGGCTAAAGTCATTGTCGGCCAAAAGCATGTGATTGACAATTTATTTATAGCACTTGTCTCTTCCGGGCATGTTTTACTAGAAGGGCTTCCCGGCCTTGCAAAAACATTGATTGCCACAACGCTTGCCAAAGTGGTTTCCTTGGAATACAAAAGAATTCAATTTACCCCGGATCTTTTGCCTGCTGATTTAATCGGCCAAACTATTTTTAACCCGAAAGAAGGCACCTTCAGCATAAGGAAAGGGCCGATATTCACAAATGTACTGCTTGCCGATGAAATTAATCGTGCCCCGGCCAAAGTTCAGTCGGCCCTCCTTGAAATTATGCAAGAGCGGCAAGTAACAATTAGCAATGAAACCTTTAAAGCGGGCTCTCCCTACATTGTCCTTGCTACGCAAAATCCAATTGAACAAGAGGGAACCTACCCGCTTCCTGAAGCTCAACTAGACCGATTTCTTTTGAAAGTTAAAATTGATTACCCTTCTATAAAAGAAGAAAAAAGTATTTTAGAAAAAAACAAGCTGAAAGAGATCCCGAAAGTTGAAAGTATCTTATCTAAAGAGACGATTTTAAAGGCTCAAGACGTTGTAGACAATCTTTATATCGATGAAAAAATCTTAGACTATATTTTAAGCATTGTTTTTGCGACAAGAGAGCCTAAAAAATACAACCTTAACTTGGAGCACCTTATTCTATATGGCGCATCTCCAAGAGCTAGCATCGCTTTAAAAAATAGCGCTAAAGCAAATGCTTTTTTGGCAAATAGAAATTATGTAACACCCCTTGATGTTAAGCAAGTGGCGTACCCTGTTCTTAGACATCGTTTGAGAAGAACTTATGAAGCTGAAGCCGAAGGGGTCACACCCGATCATATTATCGATGAAATATTAAAAAAATTGCCTGTGCCTTAAAGCTATGGAAGGGGAGCTAAAAAATCTTTTCGATAAAATTCAACGCCTTAAAATTGTCGCGTCCAAATTGGCCGATGGTTTTGCTGCAGGCGCTTATAAGTCCGCATTTAAAGGCAAGGGTGTCGAGTTTGAGGAAGCTCGGGAATTCCAGGAAGGGGATGATTATAGGTCGATTGACTGGAATGTCACAGCAAGGCTCGGCACACCATACGTCAAACTTTATAAAGAAGAAAGGGATCTTCCTGTTTTTCTCTTGGCCGATATCTCTTCCTCCATGTTTACCGGAAGCCAAGCGCTAAAAAAAGACACGCTGCTTGACGCAGCAGCCCTGATTAGTTTTGCCGCTTTAAAAAATAACGATAGAGTCGGTTTGATTGCTTTTGCAGATGAAATTGAATATTTTTTGCCCCCCGGAAAGGGAACCAGGCATACTTTAAGACTCTTACGGGACCTTTATTTAATGGAACCTAAAACAAAAAAAACAGATGTTAAAAAAGCTCTTTCCTTTTTAAGCAAAGTTTATAAAAAGAGGGCGATCTGTTTTCTTCTCTCAGATTTTCATTTTCCGGTGCCAATGAAAGAGCTTGCCCCTATTGCCATCATGCATGACTTTACAGCTGTTATTTTATCCGATCCTTTAGAAAAAACCATTCTCGATGCCGGGTTAATCACTTTTAAAGATCCGGAAAGTCAAAAAGATGTCCTTATTGATACAAGCAATAGAAATCGAATTAAAGCCTATGAAGAACAGGTAGAAAAAGATCTTAAGGAATGGAAAAGAGCTTTAGGCAAATCTTCTGCGTCCTGGGTTGAAATTGACACAAGAACGCCCGTTGAGAAACCTATGCGCCAATTTTTTGAAAAGCGTAAGATCAGGCATTAAAAAATGGGTAAATACAAATTTTTTAGCCCTTTTTTGTTCTCTATCCTGCTTTCGTTTTCCCTTTTTAGCGTGGAGAATAAAGATTTTTCCCTTTTGATAAAGATGGACCGAAAGGAGGTATCGGTTTTTACCCCCTTCGAGGTAAGCCTTGCGATTTCCCATCCGGAAGGTTGGAAAGTTAATGAGAAACATTGGTTTGAAATTTTGCGTTTATTCAAGGAAATGATTCCAGATCTTAAAGTACGGGATATAGAAAAACTTAGTGAGACAAAAACTAATGTTATTTACAAAATTCAACTTGAGGCGGAGTCTCCCCATGAAATTAAGGCCTCCTTTGGGGTAATACCTTTCACAAATAGTGAAGGAAATGCAATCTTTATAGCTTCGCCTTCCTTCAAAGTAAAAGCCAAAGAATCTGATTCAGCTTTTTCTCAAGAGATTGAAGGTTTCTACCCGCTTTCTCAAAATCTTCCTCTTGAAATAGATAAAGAGATTAAGAGGTTAGGTCAGGGTCAGGATAGAATTACAGCAGATACGAAACTTTTTATCGAAAATAAAAAAGAAAAGAGAAGGTTTGTTTTCCTATCGCTTTTAACTCTTGCCCTTCTTGTCTCCTTTCTACTTATTTATGCGTTTGGGTTTTTTAGAAGTTTTAGTAAAGCCCCTCTGAAACAAGAAAGCCCGCTCTCTTTAAAAAATAAGCTCTTAAGGAAAATCCATCGCCTTAAAACGATAACCTTAGAGTCTAATGAAGACACCCGTCATTTTTACAGCGAAATGACGCAACTCTTAAGAGAAGCTGCCATTTATAAGGGGAATTTACTTGCCTTATCTCAAACTAAAGAAGAGTTTCTAAGTTCCATGAAAGACAAAGCAGATGAGAGTGAACTTAGTTTTCTCGGCCGTCTTCTAGAAAGCGGGGATCTTGTTAAATTTGCAAAAGGAGCGCTTCCCCGGGAAGAATGTTTAAATGATTTGAATATATTGGAAAAATGGATTAATAAACTGTTTTACGGGAAGAACTAAATCATAAGTGTTTTCGCCATGGCCGTTAACATCTATAAAGAGCTTGAGAAAATCGACTTTAATAAGAAAGTCGGTTCTTTGACAGATGATGGCACCCTTTTTCTTGAACATGAATGGACAATTGATGAAGCGACAAACTTTTTAAGGAATTTCCCCAAAAGATCTGAACTGCGCTGGTTTTATGTATTGGACAAGGAAAAAAAATTAAAAGGTGTCATTTCTTCTCATAATCTTCTGCTTGCAAAGTCTTCAAATAAAGTTAGAGACATCATGGATGAAAGCCCTATCTCCATAAAAGCAGAAGATTCCTTAAGCCACGCCATTCATACGATGAATGAATTAGAGCTGCTTTCCTTGCCGGTGATTGATCATACAGGCGCCTTTCTTGGAATATTCGAAATGCAAGCAACGCCTGAAATCGGTAAAAAAGAATCTCTTAAGAAGAAAAAAATGATTTATGGAGACATCTTTCAGATGATCGGTCTTTCTGTTGAAAAGGCCGATTCCAAAGGTGTATTTTCCTCCTTTTCTCATCGAATTCCTTGGCTTATTGGAAATTCTCTTGCCGGGTTTGCGTGCGCTATCATTGCGGGTCTTTATGAACATGTCCTTCAAAAGGCCATTATTTTAGCGACATTAATCCCCCTTATTCTAACGTTGAGCGAGTCGGTTTCCATGCAAGCTATGACTTTAAGCCTTGCGATCCTAAAGAAAAAAGAAATTCCTTGGAAAAATCTTTTTTTTAGAATCGGCGAGGAGTGGAAGACGACGTTTCTTCTCTCCATTGCAGCCGCTTGCTTTGTAAGCTTAGCGTCCTATTTTTTCTTAGGGTCAAGACTGCCTTATCTTGTGGTTTTCGCAACCATTATCCTCTCTATGTTTATTGCGGCAACTTTTGCCGTTTTAGCCCCGATTATCGTTCATAAATTAAAATTGGACCCGAAAATCGCCTCAGGCCCGATAGTTCTTGTTTTTGCTGACATTATGACTACTTTTGTCTACCTTTATCTTGCTAGTATCTGGCTTTTATAGATCGTCCGGATTTGACAAATCGTTCCATAAAAATTTATAATAAAACTTGGTAAAAGACGACGGTTGCAATCTGTTTTTTCACATTCTTAAGCTCCCTGAAGCTGCCCCATTTTAAAATTTCATTCTTTTTGTGGTAAATTTTATCAAAATTTGTTAAGTTAATGGGTCTTAGTTAAATAATTATTATTAATAACTACCTTCTTTCAATATCTAAAGTTTTTCGTTAAGAAGGTTCATTGAAAGGATAGCCCATGTCGTCAGAAGGGTCGATGAAACAGGCCAATGAAGAGTATAAGTACGGCTTTACGACCGAGGTGGAAACAGAACGCCTTGAGAAAGGGTTAAACGAGGGAATCATACGCGAGATCTCAAGAATTAAAGGAGAGCCCTCATTCCTACTCGACTTTAGATTAAAAGCTTATCGCCGATGGCTTGAAATGGAAGAGCCAAGTTGGGCAAACGTTAGCCATCCCCCAATCGATTATCAAGATATCTGTTATTACTCAGCTCCAAAGAAAAAAGGGCAAATTAATAGCCTGGATGAAGCGGACCCCGAAGTTTTAAAGACCTTTGAAAGGCTTGGAATCCCACTCGATGAGCAAAAACGTCTTGCGAATGTGGCGGTTGACATGATCTTTGACTCTGTTTCTATCGGCACAACTTTTAAGAAAAAGCTTGAAGATGCAGGCGTTGTTCTTTGCTCTATTTCAGAAGCGGTTAAAATCTATCCCGAACTTGTCGAAAAATATTTGGGAACTGTCGTTCCGATCGGGGATAACTTTTTTGCAGCCTTGAACTCAGCTGTTTTTAGCGATGGCTCCTTTGTCTATATTCCAAAGGGGGTTAGATCTCCTATGGAACTTTCAACCTATTTTAGGATCAACGACAAAGAGTCCGGCCAATTTGAAAGAACCTTAATTATTGCCGAGGAAGGCTCTTATGTAAGCTATCTTGAAGGTTGCACAGCGCCGGCTTATGATAATAACCAGCTTCATGCCGCGGTTGTTGAATTGATTGCTCTAGACCGGGCTGAAATCCGTTACGCGACTGTTCAGAACTGGTATTCCGGAAATCCGAAGACAGGCGAGGGCGGTGTTTACAATTTTGTCACAAAAAGAGGTAAATGCGCCGGTAAAAGGTCTAAGATTTCGTGGACGCAAGTGGAAGTTGGCGCTGCCATTACCTGGAAATACCCAAGCTGCATCCTTCAAGGGGATGATTCTGTCGGAGAATTTTATTCGATCGCCCTGACAAACGGCAAAATGCAAGCCGATACAGGAACCAAGATGATCCATCTAGGTAAAAATACTACCTCCACTATTATTTCAAAAGGAATTGCGGCCGACCATTCTTCAAACAGCTACAGGGGGCTTGTAAAAGTGGCTCCTAAAGCTACGGGAGCAAGAAACTATACCCAGTGCGATTCCATGCTTGTCGGCAACTTATGTTCTGCCAACACCTTTCCTTACATTGAAGTTGGCAACGACAAGTCTGAAGTTGAACATGAAGCCTCGACATCAAAAATGAATGAAGATCAAATTTTTTATCTGGAATCGAGGGGTATCGATACGGAAAGCGCGATTAATCTGATTGTCAACGGCTTTTGCAAGGAAGTAATAAGCGAGCTTCCAATGGAATTTGCCCTTGAAGCGCAAAAACTTTTAGCTATAAAACTCGAAAACTCTGTAGGTTAATCCATGGCGACCCCCATTATTGAAATAAAAAACCTAGCCGCTGAAATAGACGGCAATTCCATTTTACAAGACGTTAATCTGACGATCCATCCCGGTGAAATTCATGCCATTATGGGTCCGAATGGAGCCGGAAAGTCTACTTTAGCAAAAGTCTTAGCCGGACACCCCTCTTACGAGGTGACAAAAGGCGAAGTCCATTTTAGAGGCAAAAATCTTCTTGAGCTATCACCCTCGGAGCGCTCCCATCTTGGCCTTTTTATGAGCTTTCAATACCCTCTTGAAATTGCAGGCGTCACTAATTTTAGATTTCTTGAAACGGCCTACAATGCCCATCTTAAGGCTAAAGGGCTTAAAGAAGTGACAAAACCCGAATTTGAAAAGTTTTTGGAAGAGCGTATGGAAATGATGGAAATTAGACCGGAATTTCTAAAAAGAAGTTTAAATGAAGGTTTCTCAGGGGGGGAGAAAAAACGAAATGAAATCCTCCAAATGTCTATTCTAGAGCCTTATCTTGCGATTTTAGATGAAACAGACTCGGGGCTTGATATTGATGCCATGAGGATTGTGGCATGCGGCGTTAAAAAACTCATGAGCCCTGAGAGATCGCTTGTTTTAATCACCCACTATCAGCGTTTACTAAATTATATCCAACCGCAGTTTGTCCATGTGATGCTTGATGGCAAGATTGTGGAATCAGGAGGCCCTGAACTTGCTTTAACCTTGGAAGAGCGCGGTTATGACTGGCTTGAGAAGGGAGAGGAAGTAGCCGAATGATGACGCAAGGACAATCCCGGGAAGAAATATTTTTAGACAATCTTGAGCGCATTTATAATGAATATGTGGAAGGCGATTCGCTCCAGCGTTTTAGAGTTAAGGCCTGGGATCATTTTCAGGAACTTGGCTTGCCGGAGAAAAAAGATGAGCCTTACCGTTACATCAAGCTCCGGGAGCTTTTTTCTAAAAATATTGTAGCTTCTTTTCCAACCGAGCGTAAAGAACAAGATATCGCCCCTTTTATATTTAAAGAATGCGAATCTTCTTGCATCGTTTTTATCAATGGCTTTTTTAGACAAGAGCTTTCAAAGCTTGAGGGCATCCATGACCAAGTTGTCATCTCTCCTCTCTCGAGGGCCACAAGAACCTATGGAACTTTTTTAAATAGCCACTTTGCGAGAACGCTGAAAGAAGAAACCGATCCTTTTGCAGCTTTAAACGCAGCCATGCATAAAGATGGCGTCTTTATCTATGTACCCCCCGGCATCCAATCGAGGACGCCGATTCAAATTCTTCATGTCATCGATACGGAAGAGTTCCCGATGCTTGTAACCCCAAGGCTCCAAATCTTTTTATCTACGCAAGCAGAAGCCGATTTTCATGTTTCTTATGCTTCTCTTTCGGGAAAAGATTATATTATTAATGGAGTCATGGACTTTGCCCTTGAAAACAATGCCCAGACAAAAATTTCGTTAAGTTCTTTTAATTTAGATGAATCTGTTTGGCATTTAGATGCTATTAGAGCTCACTTAAAAAGGGACTCCAAATTTACAAGCTATACAGTTAATAATTGCAAGGGTGTTGTAAGACAGGATTACCGTGTCACTTTAGCTTCTGAAAATTCAGAATGCGCGATTGATGGCGTTGCGTTTTTAGATGAGAAAGCGGAAGGCCATGTGCATGTTCTTGTTGATCACCAAACGATGAATTGCAGGTCAAGACAGCTTTTTAAAAATGTGCTTAAAGATTTTTCTAAATCCAGCTTTGAAGGTAAAATATTGGTCAGGGAAACCGCCGATGGCACAGATGCTTTTCAGCTTAATAACAACTTACTTTTAAGTGAAAGAGCTCATGCGGATAGCAAGCCTAACCTAGAAATTTTTGCAGCTGATGTCAAAGCCTCCCATGGAGCCACTATTGGCAGATTGGATGAAGAAGAGTTGTTTTATCTTGAGTCTCGAGGATTAAGCAAGGATCTGTCCAAAAATATACTTATCGGAGCTTTCTTGAAAGAGGTGGTTGAAATGATTCCTCTGGAGTCTTTAAGATCTCTTTTAAGCAACCAAGCAGACAATTATATCTAATAGGTCGAATATTATGGAAAAAGCGGTAGAGCTTGATCTTAAGCTTAAGCATGCAAGAGAAGATTTTCCTATGCTATCAAAAACGATGCATGGAAAGCCGCTTGTTTACTTGGATACGGCTGCAACCGCTCAAAAGCCGAATACGGTCATTGACGCTATCGACGATTTCTATAGAGACCACTATGGGACTGTTCATAGGGCGGTGTATGAGCTTTCTACCTTATCGACCGTAAATTACCAAAAGACAAGAGAGAAAGTTCGGGATTTTATTCATGCAAAAGAAGCGCATGAGATTATTTTTACAAGAGGAACGACAGAATCAATTAATTTAGTCGCCTACTCTTTTGGCAAAGCATTTATTAAACCCGGCGATGAAATTCTAATCTCCGAGATTGAACACCACTCAAATATCGTTCCCTGGCAGATTATGGCAGAAGATAGGGGAGCGATTCTTCGTGTGGCCCCTGTAAATGATTTAGGGGAACTTGATCTTGACGCTTTTAAGAAAATGCTAAATGAAAAGACTAAACTTGTATCTATTGCCCATATCTCAAATGCCCTAGGAACTATCCATCCCGTTAAAGAAATCATTAATTTAGCTCATAAAGCCGGAGCTAAAGTTTTAATTGATGGAGCGCAAGCTAGCGGACACATGACAATTGATGTTCAAGATCTTGATGCGGACTTTTATGTTTTTTCAGGACATAAGCTTTATGGGCCGACAGGGATTGGGATTCTTTATGGAAAAGAAGCGCTTTTAGAGGCTATGCCTCCTTATCAAGGCGGGGGTGACATGATTCAATCGGTGACCTTCAAAAAGACAACCTACAATGTGCTTCCCCTAAAATTTGAAGCCGGGACGCCAATGATCGCAGAGGTCATAGGGCTTGGCGCGAGTATAGATTACGTCTCAAAAATTGGGCTTGATGTCATTTCAGAGCATGAAAAAAAGCTTTTGGAAATGGCTACAAAGGAATTGATTGCCATCCCGCATTTGAAAATAATAGGACAAGCGCGAGACAAAGCCGGCATTATTAGTTTTGTTCACGATAAAGCCCATTCATTAGATATTGGAACTCTCCTTGATTTAAAAGGGGTGGCCATAAGAACCGGGCATCACTGCGCGCAACCTGCCATGAAACGCTTTAATGTTGAGTCTACGGCAAGAGCCTCTTTTGGCCTTTACAATACTCCTGAAGAAGTCCTCTATTTTATTAATAGCTTAAAAGACACTCTTCGTCTTCTTTCTTAAAGGTTTTTTACTTTGCGTATCCCTGTTAGCCTTGCCATAGAGTTATTAAATAATGAAAAAGTTGTCGGGCTGCCAACCGAAACCGTTTATGGGCTTGCTGCAAAAGCCTCATCAGATGAAGCTATCAAAAAAATATTCGAATTTAAAAAAAGACCTCTCGATAACCCTCTAATCCTTCATGTCAGTTCAATTGATGAAGTTAAAAGGTATCTAATAAAAGATGAAAACACTTTTTATGACCTTGCCAAAGCGTTTTGGCCAGGGCCTTTAACTCTTGTAATGCCGGTTATTGACAAGCTGATTTCACCTTTGGTTCGAGCCAATTTGCCGACGGCTGCCTTTAGAATGCCATGTCACCCTATCCCAGTTGAGATTATCAGGAGTTTGGGGCCGATTGTAATGCCATCCGCTAATTTATCGGGAAAGCCATCCGCAACCTCCTATGAAGATGTTGAAGAAGACTTTGGCGAAGATTTTCCCGTGGTTGATGGCGGACGCACTCTAAAAGGGATAGAGTCGACCATCCTTGTTTTAAAAGAAGGGGTTTGGGAACTTGGAAGAAGAGGGTCGCTTTCTTTAGAGTCCATAGAAAAAGTCCTCGGGTATAGCCCAAAACCAGCTTCTGACAAGAAACTTGTTTGCCCGGGCCAAAAATACAGACACTACGCTCCAAAAGCCTCTCTCATTCTATCTGAAAAAAGACCTGATTCAAAAATTGAAGCGGTTTTAGGGTTTAAAGACAAAACCTATCCTGATGATTTAAACCCTCTTTACCTTTCAGACTTAAACTCGCCCGCTGAGGCTTCTAAAAACTTATATCATCTCTTAAGACTTCTTGATAGAAGAGGCTATCAATCAGTTTGGGTCGACATGGATATGCCAAAAGGCGGGCTTTGGGATACTCTTCGGGAACGAATTCAGAAAGCCTCTTCCTAACAGACCACTTTTTTCATTATTTTTTTAAGCTTTTGCGGTATTTTATTAACCTCAAGATCGCAGCTGAAAGCAGTTAAAGGGGAGTTTATGCCTATTTTATTTGGCAATGCCTTTAATTGATTCGAGTGCAAATCAAGCGTTTTTAAACAAGTCATCGAAGAACAGCACGTTTCAGAAAGGGTTTCAATCTGATTATGAGAAAGCATGAGGATTTCAAGTTTTTGAAAACGGCAATTAAAGCTTTTGGGCACTTCTTTTAAAAGGTTATGTGAAAGACAAAGAGAAACTAAATTGGGCCAATACTTTCCAAAATTTGGCGGCAGTCCCCTCAGTTTATTATGGGAGATAAACAAATACTTTAAGCAAGATAACTTGTCACCCCAGTCAACGGGTATCGTTTCCAACAGATTCCCTCTTAAATTGATTTTTTCAAGTTTTGGTAAAGCAACAAATAGATCCGGGCTCAGAAAAGTTATCTGATTATTTTTTAGATCTAAAACCTTTATCCCTGTAAAAAATTGTATTTCTTGGGGTATTTCAGTAAGTCCGATTCCGATTAGTTCTAATTTTTCAATAAGAGCGAGTTTTGATTGATGCTTGCGAAACCATCTTCTCATAAGAAGATGTTGATCCAAAGCTTTTGATCTTTTAAAAGTGGACGAATTCATTAATTCAGAGGCCTCTTCTAGATCTTCCCTTTTTGCTAAATGAGTAAAAAAGCATTTAAGAGCCTCCATTCCTTCCAAACTGGAGCTGATTCTTGAAACGAAGTGAAGACTTAAATTAGGGTTGAAACCGAAGTCAGTGATCTTTGCCAAGGCTAAATTCAGACGTTCTTGCTTGGTTGAAACCTCTTCTTGCTTTCCAATCATCCTTCTACAAAAATTTTGCAAAATGGCATTTTTTCCAATCGATTGAGAGACTAATCTACTGTCAATCAGGCAAGATCTCCAAAGCTTGCATACTTCAACACTTCTTAACCAATTGGCTTCTATAAGAATCTTTTGCGTAATTTCATCCGGAAGTTTATGAAAAGGGGATAGGGAAAATGAATTTTCTGAATCTTTGATTGAATACCCGTTTGAAACAGACATTTGTTTAAGCCTTTTTATTTATGGTGCTTTTAAGGGATAATAGTGAGCAATTTTTTTATAAATGGAAATGAAGTTTTTGTTGAACTTGAAACGGAAGTTTCTAATGTTCCTCTAGAGCTTAAAGGAACATTACCTGAGTGGCTTCAAGGATCTTTAATCCGAAATGGACCGATTGATGTGGCGGTTAATGGCAAACCGTTAAATCACTGGTTCGATGGGCTTGCGATGCTCCATGCTTTCAATATAGAAAATAAGAGAATCGGTTACAGTAATCGTTTTTTAAGAACCGCTGCTTATAACCAAGTCTTTGAGAAAGGCTCTATTGATTATTTAGGTTTTGCAAGCGACCCATGCCATTCTCTTTTCCAAAAGTTTAAGACCTTCTTTTCTGAAACTCCTGTGTTGCATAATGCTAATATTAACGTTGCCAAAATAGCGGATTCTTACATCGCTCTAACAGAGATTCCTTTGCCTGTGAAATTTGATGTAAAAACGTTAGAGACTCTTGGTGTCTTTAATTATGAAGATCATTTGCCTAAAGATAAGTGTTGGGAATCGGCGCATCCCCACTTCAATCCGGTTTCTAAAGAAGTCATCAATTACTTAATTGAATATGGCCTCAAAAGTTATTACACTGTTTATCAAATCGACCCCTTATCCTCTGAACGACAAATCCTCTCAAAAACGCTTGTTAAAAGCCCGTCTTACATGCATAGCTTTTCAATTACTGAGAATTATATTGTGCTTGCGGAATACCCGTTTTTAGTAAAACCGCTAGAGTTTCTGATAAGTAGCGTTCCTTTTATCAGAAATTTTGAATGGAAAGAAAAGTTAGGGACTAACTTTTTAGTGATTTCAAGGAAAACCGGGGCAATTAAAGGGGAGTATAAGGGCGATTCGTTTTTCGCATTTCATCATGCTAATGCAAGAGAGACAGAACTTGGGCTCTCCTTAGACATTGTCACCTATAAAGACGCCTCCATTATCGATGAGTTAAGCGACTATGGCAACTTTAAGCCAATAACAAATTTACCAAAGCTTGAAAGATTCCATATCTCTTTCAATAGCCCTCACATCGAAAAAGAAACCCTTTTAGACTTTGCCGTTGAGTTTCCTCGAATTAATGAGGCGTGGGATGGAAAAGATAATCAATTCCTCTATCTTATCGACCCAAAAGATTGGGAAGAAGAGGGCGCTGCTATTTATAAATTCGATTTAAAATCTAAAAAATTATCTGAATGGAAAGAAAAGGGATGCTTTCCGGGAGAAGCCCTATTTGTTGCCAATCCTAAGGGTGAAAAAGAGGACGAGGGCGTCGTTTTATCAGTTATTTTTGATAAACGGGATCATTCCTCATTTCTTTTAGTATTGGAAGCTGAGACCTTTAAAGAAATAGCCCGGGCAGAAACCCCTCATTTTATCCCCACTGGGCTTCACGGGCAATTTTTTTAATTTTGGATATTATATTAATTTGCTTTTAATCGCAAACTTTGGAATTTTTAATATCTTAGCAATGCTCAATTTTCATAATGAATTAAACTTAAATTTTAAGGCTCACATTCTTCTATCAGTAAACTTTCATAATATTCTTTTTGAGCATAATGGTACTCACACCACATGAGTTTATTCTCGATATATTCCCATTCGTCAAGGCAGTTTATACCATAGCTGCAAAGCAGGGTCAATAGACCGGAAATTAATTTTGACTGCGGGGTACCAGGTGCAATTGTTACAAAAATAGCTGCGAAACAATTTTGAGCTTTAATTCTATAGTCAACTTGAGGAAGCCACCAACATCTATCCTTTGCGTCATTGAAGGTTCTTTTTGCATTCTCATCATGAAATTCAATTTTACGTATCAAAAAGTCGATTTGCTCTTGGCTCCATTCCATTTCTGGATTTTTAAAAAGTACAGAATCTTCTTTTCTTTCCAAATAGGAAATGAAATCTTTTGTGCTCATGCTTTTCAGATCGACTTGAGAGGCCTCTAAGCTTGTAGCTAGAAAATGTGCGCAAATAAATGCAAAAATAAAAAAAAGACAGTCTCTTAGTTTGTTTTTTTGAGGCATAAGTATCCTAAAAATAAGTAATGCAGACACGCTAATAACTTCATTTTGAATGGGAGACATTCGTCACCTCATTATTAAGCTTCATTTCGTGCAATGGATTATTTCACATCATTATTTTATTAACACTCTTTTCTTTAGCAATATTTTCATAGTTTTAAAAGAAACTCTCGGTAATTGATTATCGAATCAATATAATTATTTGGGCCGTATCACAAGCTTAAATCTTCCAGATGACTCCTCGATCGACTATGATTATATGGCGGGGCAACTGTTTAAAGTCACGAGATGCAACTCCAATCATCGCCAAAGTTATCAGTATCAGGTTGATAAATATGCCCTTTTCGGCAGACTTATTAAAGAAAGCCAACCTCATCTGACACTAAGCTATAAGTATAATAAAATGGGTAAACTTGAAAGCACAAGATCAGATAATTGGTCAGAAGACTAACTTACGACAGGGCTGGTAATATAATCCAAAAAGAAACTCAGATCGAACACAATACTCATCACGAAAATTTCTCTTATGATGAGCTTTATCAATTAACTGAGGAAAAAGGGTCTTTCACAAATAACTATAAATATGATGCCTTTAATAATCGTCTTCAAAAAAATGACGAGCTTTATGAGATTAACGAGTTAAATCAAATAGAGTCTAAAGGGGATCATACTTCTTATAAGTACGATCTTGATGGGAACTTAATCCAGATCGAACACAATACTCATCACGAAAATTTCTCTTATGATGAGCTTTATCAATTAACTGAGGAAAAAGGGTCTTTCACAAATAACTATAAATATGATGCCTTTAATAATCGTCTTCAAAAAAATGATGAGCTTTATGAGATTAATGAATTAAATCAAATAGAATCTAAGGGAGATAACTCATCTTATAAGTACGATCTTGATGGTAACTTGACCTATCAAGCGAAAGGCAATGACACTTGCACATATACCTATGATGCTCTTGGCAGGTTAACTTCTTATAAATGTAACGGAATTGAAGCCTCTTATAGTTACGATCCTTTTAATCGAAAGCTTTCCAAAACAGTTAAAGATTCCAATGGAAACATCGATTATGAAAAATATTTATACTGTTTTGATAATTAAATAGGGTCTTTTAACTCTAAAGGAGAACTATCTTCTTTTAGAGTTTTAAAGAACCCTGCAGCTGAAGATTACAAATCCACTCTGGCAATAGAGCTTGAATCAGGCTCTTGCTACTATTAATGACCATAAAGGATGCATTAGCTACCTTGTTGACATGGAAACAGGAGAACTTGCAAGTAACATTCAATACAATGCCTACGGAAATCAAAAAAACGTCTCATCCAATATCAAATGCCTTCCTTGGGGTTACTCAAACAAGCGCTTAGATCATGAATCTGGGCTTATATTCTTCGGTAGACGATACTATGACTCTGAAGAAGGACGCTGGATAACCAAAGATCCCCTTAGAGACAATGACGGACCCAACCTCTATGCCTATGTCAAAAACCAGCCTCGAACCAACTTTAATGCCTACGGTTGTTTCGGCGAATACTATTTTGAGCACCTAGACTTCTTAACCGATATTTCTCAAGATTACCCCTCTAACTCAATTATGAAGATGGATTGCTTTACCAAAGCAATGAATGAAGCAGGCCCTAATAATTTAGTTTTTCTTGATTATGAATCTATTCTTTTCGAGTAAAGTAAAAAACCAGGGATGGAGTACATAAACAGCAATGAAACTTTTTCAAAAGAAGGTTTTTTAGATGGAATATTTTCGTAATAAAAATAAAGACATTTTGCTCCATCTTTTTGTCCAATATAAAACCCACGTAAATTAGGTGTGACCCTTACCCCACATAGCTTTTAACATTGATAATAAGGCTGATTCGCGATCCATATTCATTGTTATCCATTATTAAAAGTTGGGTTTGGGTGTGCAGGAACTTTATGAGCTCCCATTTTGAATAGTGCTTCTTGTTGTTAGAAGATCGAAGCGATTAGGTGGGGTTTCCTGAGACACCGACCGATCTAAAAAGCTTAATCATTTCATTGACTTGCACAATCCAGTAGTTAGAAGTTGTGCCCATATAGCTTACCATTAAATTCCAGCCTAAGCAAACCACAGTCAAGCCAAGAAGGGATTTTAAAGGCATGCCAAGAAAGGTAATCTGTACTTGAGGCGCTAATCTGTTGGCTATTCCAAGGAAAGAGTCTGTCATTAAGATCGCAATTAAAGCTGGAGTTGCAAATTGAACGGACATGATCATCACTTGATTGAAAAGCTTGATCATCATTTCAGCAGAAACAGAATTTTTTGAGAAAAAATAGTTACTGATAAATTTGTCGGGCGGGACAAGTTCGTAGGAGTTCAAAATCGCATCGAAAAAGAGAAAGGGCCCATCGATAAGAAAAAAAACATAAATCAAAACCATATTAAAAAGAGTTCCAAGAGGGGACGATTGGTTTTGAATGGTTGGGTCATTCACCATAAGGGAGGCGCCCCCTCTTTGGTGGTCGATAATAATTCCGGCGCTTTGAACAATGATAAAGGGAAGGCTTATGATATTTCCAATAATTAGACCGATAAATAGCTCTTTCACAAGATAGATAAGAAGCGTAAAGTCAAAGTTAAAAGGAGTTTCTGTCACTTCCACAAGTTTAGGTAAGAAAATAGCAAAAAGGGTGATCGCAAGAGCCATTTTAACAGGGTGGGGAAGAACCCTTGCCCCTAGGAAAGGCGATAGCGCGATAATCGGCAAAAGCCTGGCTAGGAAAAGAAAAAAAAGCGAAAGAGCCGCAATAGGGTTTTTGGCAAGAGCGCTATTTAAAAAAATTTCAACATAACTATCGGTCACAGGCGGATTTTTAGCCTCTTAAAAAAATCATTATTTACACTAGCGTGAATTTAAGCTCCACTGCGGAAAGTGGGTAAAAATATTGATTGAGAAAGTCATAATTTGAGCTCCAAGCCAAGCACCCATAAACATTAGGGTTAAAGTCACCGCCACAAGCTTAATTGTAAAAGAAAGCGTTTGCTCTTGAATTTGTGTGGCAGCTTGGAAAATCGCAACCAGAATACCAAAAAACATACTGATCAAAATAGGGGGCGCCGAAAGAATTAATATGAGCAAAAGCCCCTGATAGGCCAGCTGAACGACTTGTGTCCGAAACATGTTTCCTTATTCCTTATATTCTAAAAAAATTCCTTACCTAAACGTATTGACAAGCCCCTCAACAAGAAGCGTCCAACCATCCAACATAACGAGCAAAAATAACTTCAACGGCATTGAAATTGTAACCGGCGAAAGCATCATCATACCCATAGCAAGCAAAATATTTGACGTCACAAGATCGATGACAAAGAAGGGGATGTAAATTAAGACCCCGATTTCAAAAGCGTCTTTTAACTGGCTTGTGATAAAAGAGGGCACAACAATCATAAAATCATCCGGCTTTAAATTGGCTCGATGATCTTCAGGAAGCACTCTATAAGCCATTCGATAAAAAAGGGCTTGGTGCTTGACAGTTGAGTTTCTTTTAAGAAATTCTCTTAAAGGCTCTTTAGTATCATTTGCGATAGCAACAATATAAGCAGAAGATCCTTCAGCTGTAAAAGAAGCCGGGGTGTCATATTTGGCAATCGCTTTTTGTGAAATGTCATACATTTCAAGGACAGTCGGGTACATGACAAAAAGGCTTAGCATGAAAGCAACGCCGTTTATGATCTGGTTTGGCGGCGCTTGCTGGACACCTAGGGCGCTCCTTAGCAAAGAGAGCACGATCACGATTTTCATAAAAGAGGTCAAAATCATGATGATGAAAGGAAGGAGGGCAAAAATGCTAAGAGCGACCGCTTGTGTGATTAGGGATGGGTGTTGGTAAGGCGCAAAGACATCCCCTGCTTGCTCTTGTCTTTCTTCTAATCTTTGCTGTCTTGCAGCTTCTATTTCAGCTTTTCTTTCTTGAACTGTTTTTTCAGGAGGCTGTGCGTATAGGGGTGCGCTAATGCATCCAAAAAAGCAAAAAATGAAAAGAAACCTGAAAATTAAAGTCTTATTCCACCATCTCGAAATTGTCATAGGAACCTTTAACCCTCTTTCTTACTTTCAGTTTGTTTCGCTTCCAAGTTTTCTTTTACAAGTGCTTTATCGTTTTTAAATAAGCTGCTAAGGGCCTTTTCTAAAATAGCCCATTGATTTTCGAGTTCGGCATTGATAATACCCCCTTCTGTTTCAATAATGCAGCCACCTTGTGAAATATCTTCTCTTTCCCTAATAGAGAGAAGTTCGACATTTTCAAAAAGATCTTTTAAACGATTTCTATTTTTTTCTAAAATCTCCCGGTCATTTTTATTGACCCAGATCGTAATCCGCTTATGCTGCAAGACGGGCTTTAGGGCATTAGCTACAATATCATAAACAGCATCGTGTGAGAGATCAAAAGCCCTGCCTACAATTTTTTGAGCTGCTTTTAAGGCAATAGGGGCTAAAACTTTTGTGTATTCATCTCTTAAAGATTCAATATTTTTTTGAAAAGCAACGAGATGTTCCGCCCACTTTTCAAAGCCCATCTCATAACCTTCTTTTTGGGCAATCTCTTTAAGCTTTTCGCACTCTTCTGCAACAGATTGACGATAAATGGCTGCATCTTTTTGAACATTTTCCAAGACTTCTTTGGATTCCAGCATTTTTGAAAAATCATCTTTCGGAACAATTTTTTTGCCCGGCGCTATATGGAGGCGTCCGCCTTTTATAAATGAGAAAAATTTACCGCTCATTTTCCCTTAAGTTCCTCTTGGAGTAATAATATTTAATATATGAAGAATTTGATCTTTCAGCTTTGCTTGAACCATTTCATTTGACTTCGGCAATAAATTTTTTTCAAGGAAAGCAGCTCTTCCTGTATCTAAACGATGGAATAAATGCCACAAAAAATCGGGAGATTCTTCAGAAATTGCTTTAGCTAATCTTAAAAGGCCTTTTTTATGTAAAAGGGATTTGAGTTTAGGGCCATTTCCGTCCCATTTGCTTAAGTCAAGATCTGATAAGAAGGTTTTATCCCCGCTTCTCAAGCTATAACTTAGGAATTTTTGCTCTTTAGAGGAAAGGGCCCTATAAATGGAGCTTAATTTTTTTTTGTCGACCACACTTCTAATTTTTTCGGCTAAATCATATAAGCCTAAAAAATCAATAAGCTCTAAGAGAGAGTTCTTATCAAGTTTAAGCAAAATGAGCATAGACGTTGGCTTTAGATATGCTATAGGCAATATTTCTTTAGGCTGTAATTCTTTAAGAAGAAGGTTGGTAAAAAATTTTCTACCCATAGGCGTTAACTTTTTTAAATGGAGCTGATCTTCCTGTATTAGCGCTTCTAAGGCTTTTGAGTAAGAGGGAGGGAGGGAAGAGAGCACCCATTCTTTTTCCTGTTTGGAAAGCTTTTTAATAACAGGAAGGGCCCAGCTATAATGGATAGAAGAAACTACTTTTTCCCCTTCAAGGCTTAAGCCTTCAAGAGTACTACCTCCGATATCTAGCTTTTGAATCGATTCTTTTTCTTCATCAGGGAGTGCATTTAAGAAAAGAGATTCATCTTCCTTATGGAATCGACTGATCAAAACTTTCAATGTTAAATGGGCGCGGTCTACCATATCGTTCTCTTGCCCGGTTCAAGGGCCATTATTAAACTTTATTCGAAATTCCACTCTTTTGTTTAAAAAGACTCTTTTTAACCTTTTTTTTGCTAAATTTTTCAATCATATACTCTTATAGGCTTTCAAAATTTATCAAAAAATCTATCGTAAAAAACAGCTTATTTTCCAAACCAAAGCGATTTTTGAAAAAAGTCTATTATATCGTAAACCCTTCTAAAGTTAAGAAAGGCTGGCGACAAAGAGAAGAAAGTTTATTACTTTTCCTCGTCCTCATCGGATTCAAAAGTTATTTCTCCCTCAAAATCAGCTTCTGAATCGGCAGCTTCCTCTGATTGAGCGGGCGCTCCTGCCTTGGCAGCAGGGGCTGATTTTATAGCTTTCTCTTTATCGTCTCTAGGCTCGCTTTCACCCTCTTTTTTGCCCCCTTTAATGGGCTTTAGGTGCAGGAGTTCTTTTAAGCCTCCATGGGATTGAAGAATGGGATAGATCTTCCAAAGCAGCCAGATTAAAAAGAGAAGTCCGATAAGGGTAAGCGCGCTAAAAGTAAAAAATATAATTCTAAAGAGGTTAAGCGATTCTTTTGCAATAACCAGGCCCCAAACTTGAACATACTGTTTTTCGTCTTCTCCGACTCCTGAAAAGCCGCCGGGTATTTCACTATAGCGGGCACGATCAGGAATTAGAGTTACATTTTCAAATTTTAAACCTGTGATACTTGAGGTCACAAGACGCTTGATTCGGTTAGCTAAGTGGGCGTTTGGATCGTCTAAAACCCCTGAATGCTTAACATAAACAGAAGAGGTAATCTCCCCTTTTTTCGACCCGGGGTTTAAAGGGTCTTCTTCGGGAAAGGAAATTTGTACTTCGGCATCTAAAATACCATCGATTTTTCTAATCGTGCTTGCAATTTGTTCGGCAAGCCCTGCTTGATAGCGAATTTTTTCTGTCATTTCAGTCGGCACAAGTCCAACGTTTTGGAAAATGCCAAGAAGGCTCTGGCCGCGTCTTCTCGGAAGACCGGCTTGATTTAAAGAGGACATGGCTTGAATTGCTTCAGGCTCCTTAACGCTAATATCCCAAAGAACCAATGCCGCGCCGCCCCCGCCGGCTTCCGCCGCTTGTACTTTTTGAGCGTCAATGCCCTTAGTGGCAAGGTAAACTATTATTTCGTTGGCTTCTCTTTCATCGAGACCATTTACAATCGTTCGACGGCCCTCGCAACCTGTGAAAAGAGGAAGTAGAAATAGAATGCCGATAAAAAGAGCTGTCTTTTTAAAGTAATACAAATAAGGTTTCGTTTGCTCTAGCATGCTTTTAGCCTACTGATATGTTTACAATAAATTTAAAAATCGGCTCTTAGTTTAACCACGAGCTCTATATCTCAATTTTTTCTTTTTCCTTTCTTGAACAATGAAAGGGCCTAAAGTCGCATCCTAGCAAATGCCATTAATTTGAGAAAGAATAAAGAATGAGCCAATCTTTAAGAAATTGCAAGTTGAATTAATTATTATTATTTAAGAAACTATCTGATAATCATTTCAACAAGATACAATTGGTTTTATTTCTTTTTCCATAATTTTGAAATCATTTGAATATCATCTTTTAAGATTTTTGGGGATAGAGGATCTTCGGCAAGCTTAATGAACTCTTTTCTATCTTCTTCGTTTTTTATTCCTTCGCAAACTAGGGCCAAGTAAGAAGAATAAGGAGTTTTTTGACGAAGCTCAGGTATTTTTAAAAGATCAAGAGCGGCTTTCCCGGCATCTTCCCTATCCTTAAAAGCGATAAGGGCAATGGCTGCTCTTTCATTATCAGTTGTAAAAGGTTTGCTTTTAGCAACTTTTACTAAAAAATTAAAAGCAGGTTCTCCGATTCGCTTTAATGCGATAAGCGCCTCTTCTTCCCCTTCAACTCCTTCATTTCCAATGGCTTCAAAAAGAGGATGAATGGCTTTTTCATTTCCTATCAGGCTAATGCATTTTAAAGCATGGGAAGGCGCAAGCCCATAACCTGGAAAAAGAGGGTCATGATAGGTTTCACTTTGCAAAAGCCGGATTAAAGGAATTAGCATCTCGGCTCCCTTATCAGCAATCGCTTGTATTTCTTCTTCCGGATGATCACTTTCAGATAAAATCAAATCAGCGATAAGCTTTTCTTTGGAAGGTTTATCAGTCTCATAAAGGGCTCGAAGCTGTTCATAATGCTCTCGAACTTCCTTTATTTTTTCAGCTTCTTTACCCGTAAAGAAAAAGGCGGCTAAATTTTGATTCGCTGCCTGCTCAATTTCAAAGAGCTCTTGGATTCTTTTAGGATTAATTTCAGGCTGAACCCCTTTGCCATCCTTAGCATAGTAAGCTGCCATTAAAGGAAAGCTTCCCCCAAAATGAGCCTCTCTATGCAAAAGTATAAGCAGGTCGTTTTCATCTATAAGACCTTGAGTTTCAAGAATGTTTTCTTCGTCCATAAGTTATTTTTCTATTATAGATTTTCTAAAATCGATTCCGCATTATAGCTTGACCTTACAAAAGGGCCTGTATACATAGCTTTGACCCCTATGGATTTACCAAATTCATTGTAGAGCTCAAATTCTTCCGGGGAAATAAAAGCCTTTACTGTCAATTTTCGATTGCTCGCTTGAAGGTAGTGGCCAATTGTAATAATGTCTGAGCCTGCCTCTTTTAGGTCTCTAATCGTTTCAAAAACTTCATCCCGACTTTCGCCAAGCCCGACCATTAGCCCGGATTTGACATAAGGTTTTAGAGAAGTCCTATTTGAGGCCATATGAGCTAAGACTTCTAAAGTTCTCTCGTAGGTAGCCACATGTCTAACTCTTGGGGTTAAAGATCTCACCGTTTCAATATTGTGATTAAAAATATCAATCGGCTCTTTCAAAAGTTTATTTAGACAATCTTTATTTCCATTAAAATCAGAGGTTAAAATTTCAAGCGTGCAATTTGGCAATACTCTTTTTATTTCCTTCAAAATTTGAATTAAATGATTAGCTCCCTGATCTTCAAGATCATCGCGGGCAACCATTGTAATAACAATATGTTTTAAGCCAAGCTTTTTTGCAGCTTCGGCAACATTTTTCGGCTCTTCAGGGTCTAACGGAGGCGGCGCTTTTGAAAATCCAATTTCACAAAAGCCGCATGCCCTTGTGCAAACTTTTCCCATGACTAAGAAAGTAGCGCTTTTTCTTGACCAGCATTCCAAAAGATTCGGGCATTTAGCTTCTTCGCAAACGGTGTGAAGGCGTTCACCTTCAAGGGCAAGTCCTGTTTCTAAAAGACCTCGTCCTTTTGGCAGTTTTCTATGAAGCCAGGAGGGAAATCTTCCTAAACCCACTGCTTTTTCTTGACTTGCAGTTTCAGGGTTTTGAGGCAGGACATTCAATTTTTTTTTAAGAGCCTTAGGGCGGTTGTCGAAATTTTCCTTTAACATTATTCTCTCAAAGATTTTTTCTTTTTCTTCGGCAGATGAAGAGGGGTGTCATTGGCAAGAAGAGCCGCTTCAAGCCAGCTTTCAGCAACGGTTGGATGGGCGTGTATGGTGTCCATAATGGTTTCAACAGTAGATTCAGAACTCATAGCTATACCCATTTCGGCTATTAGGTTTCCGGCGTCGTAACCTACGACTTGCGCCCCAAGCAGCTCTCCTGTTTTCTTATCTATGACTACTTGAGCAAAGCCTTCTGTTTCTATGATCGCTTGCGATTTTCCGAGCGCTTGAAAAGGAAAGCTGCCAATTGTAGCGTCATACCCTTCGTTTAGAGCTTCTTCCAAATTTAAACCGATCGAGGCAATTTCAGGTTCTGTAAAAATAACAGAGGGGATAGCGTTATAATGCATGATGCTTTTTTGGCCCGCGGCGTTATTTGCAGCTACAATGCCTTGATGGGTCGCTACGTGAGCGAGCCAATATTTGGAGGCGATGTCGCCGACTGCATAGATGCCGGCAACATTGGTTTCCATCTTTTCATCGACAGCAATTAAACCATTTGGGAGTACAATAACGCCTGCATTTTCAAGTCCTATTCCGGAGGTATTTAAGGATCTGCCGATGGCAACAAGGGCAATCTCGGCATCGATTGTCTTATCGCCTGCAAGATAGGCCCTAACGCCTGTTTTTGTCTTTTCAATTTTTTGAACAAGGGCTTCCAAATAAAGGTGAATCCCCTTCTTTTTAAAAGCCTTTTCCAGGGTATCCGAAACGTTTTTGGCTTCTGTTGGAATTAAATGGGGCATCATTTCAAGAATGGATACTTCGACATCAAAGGCATTGAAAAGAGAAGCAAATTCGCACCCAATAATGCCCCCTCCTATAATTAGAATAGACTTTGGAAGAGAGGTTAAATTTAAAAGCGAGGTCGAGTCATGTATTTTTTCATAATCAAACGGAAAACTTGCTACACTTTTTGGTTCAGACCCTGTGGCTATTATGATTTTATCAGCTTCAATCTCAAATAGTTCATCGCCCATAATTTTAATGGTTTTAGGACCTGTTAATTTTCCAAAACCACGGAAAAGGGTGATGCCGTTTGCCTCTATAAGCTGACCTAAACTATTCCTAACCTTTTCAACGACCTCATCTTTTCTTTTTGCCATTTTGGCGTAATCGAAAGTCGGGTTATTTACTGTTATTCCATAAAGGGATGCAGCCTCAATTTTTTTCCAAAGGTTGGCATTAGCAATTAAAGTTTTGGAAGGAATGCAACCGCGATTTAAGCAAGTTCCCCCTAAATCTTTTTTCTCAATCAGGGCCACTTTTTTTCCAAGCTGGCTTGCCTTAATGGCTGCAGGATAACCTCCCGGGCCTCCTCCCAAAACGGCAACGTCAAAATGATTATTTTTGTTTGAATTCATGACTTTTTTTCAAATTATAAAAGTTGTATCTAATTTTTAAGCATACAGAACTTCATTTTGAAATCAAAGAAAGATCTAAATGAGTTTCAGGATTGTTTCAGTCTATTTTATTTAAGGAGTTGCGAGTGATCGGAGAGTTAAGTCCCTATTATAAAATTAAGACGGGTTCTATTTTGGAAAATAAAAAAAAGGGGGCTTATTGCGATCTCTTTTCAAAAAAATCATTTTGCATTCAAATTAAAGATTATTCAGCATTTCATTGTTTTGGCAAAGGTCATATTTTTATTTTGGTCGGCTCTTCAAGCGCCGGCAAATCTACTTTCATTCAGAAATTTATAGAAAAGCATAGAGACACCCAAGTTCAAGGGATAGACCAACAATCCTTTAAAATGGCGATAGAGTTTATTAAGACCCATTATCCCGATGAAGTTTCTTTTTTAAATGAAGTGCTGGAAATCAGAGAAGATGATCTTCATCTTTTGCATGCCGCTTTGTGGGAGTCTTATTTCTTTAAAAATGAGGTTCTTGAAGATGAAAAGATAAGAACACGGCAAATTCTAAAAAAAATAGCGGATCATTTGCGAAAGAACCTATGGGGCATTCCTCTAAAAAGGGAATGCTTGCTTTTAGAAAAAGTTTTTTTAGATTCTCAAAAAGGTAAGAACACAATCCTTGACCTTTTGAGTGTAGAAACTATCTTCCATGCCCTTATAAAAAATAGATTTATAGCTCCTATAACCTTGACATTAGTTTATTGTCCTTTCGATCGATTAATTCATAGAATAAAAGAAAGAAATAGAAAAGCTATAGAGAGTGGAGAATATCATGAAATTAGAAAGGGATTGTTCCCGCTTTTTCAATTCGCGCACCATTTTGAAGCAAGAAAAAGAAAAGAAGATCCGGTATTTGATATTTTAAGCCGCAAACAAGTGGAAAAGTCTTTCGAAGAGTTGTTCGATTACATCTTCCAAGAAAATTTGCATAAACAGGAAGTTCAAAAGGAAAAGGAAAATGGGAGGTTAGCACTTTTAAAAGCTTTTGGATTTCATGATTCAAGCATTGAAAATATTGAATTAACGCCGAGGTATAAGAGATATGATTTTATTATTGACACGAGTAAAACTTATCCTGAATTTTAATAGCTTGAATGAAAAGTTTAGCCATTGAATAATTTTTAGAAAATATTAATAATAAATCTCGCCTTACCAAATGTAATATAAATGCTTCTATTTATTGACTTTTGGGATCGGGGAGATAGCTCTTGCTTAAAAAGACTTTTTTTTGAGATACCTAGTTAGGGGAGATAAATCTAATTAGCTTAAGTAATTGTATAATTTCTTTTTGTATTTAGATTTAAATTAAATGAATGAGTGAAGGAATGACTCGAGCAACCAAACACAAGCTTTGTTGGAATTGTGAAGGCAGGGTTCAGTTTGACCAGGAAAATTGCCCTTTTTGCGGAGTTTATTTAAGCCCCTCTATCGCAAAGGAAGCGCCGCCTGAATTTCCGGAGCCTCTCTATCAAAAAGCAAATCCTCAAGAGCAAGATGCGTATTCCCATCAAGAGCATTCTTTTGAAGAAAATAATTCCACAGAACATTTCTCAAAGGAGAAAAGGGAAAGCCGGGATGTGATTTTACCCTTGGCCCTTCTTTTATCGGGGTCGATTTTTTGTCTTTTTGGAATTGTTTTATTTCTCTTTTCAAAAGACGGAACCCTTACTTTAAAGTGGGATGCCAACTTTTTCCCCTTCTATTTAATAGGGGGGGCGATTCTTTTCTTTTTTGGCTGGCGCACGCTCAATCGATTAAAAGATGATCCTCAATAAACCTTAAGGCGCAAAAATCACTTGATCTAGACGCTTTCTAAAGATGTCATGAGGCGAGACTAAAGCTGCTCTTCCTTCATGGGTTTCAACTTGAGATTCAGCGTTTCCTCTTTCCCAAAGCGCAAGTCCTTTTAAGAGTTCTTGAGTCAGCTCCTCCTCGCTCATTTCAACTTTAGCGCCTTTAGCATCCGAGTGGATAAATATTTGACCTTCGGCGACTTCGTTGACTTCAAATGAGGTGATTCCGCCGGCTCCATAAATACCAAAATCAGCTCGTTTCATAGCCGGGGCCATTTCTTTATCGCTTTGGAAGCCCATTGGGATAATAGATAGATTATCCGGAAAGGTGCCTTCGATTTGTTTGACATCAATCAAGTCTATAAGTTGTTTAAAGAGAGTATTCTCATTTGGAATATGGCGTCCAGAAGCTACAAATAGATGAAACTTTCTTCTCTCTTCGCCTTCTCTTACCATGGTGTTTGATTGATTCACCATATCAATCAAGTCATTGACATAAGCTTTTGTGGCTTCGATGTTAGCCTGGCTTCCAATTGTGATCAACCCGACTGTATCTTCAGGGTTTACCGTATAAGAAAGCCTTCTGTAGGTTTCTTCAACCGGAATTCCATTCGGGCCAAGAACGTTTGTTTTTTCTTCTTTGGGGATATCTTCCTCTTTAAAAATGGAAATAGACTTAAGAAGGGCAAGTTCTTCATCGGAGTTGATTTTAACCCCTAATTCCTGAGGAACAGGTTGAGAGGCTATTTGTTCAAAAGCTGGTCTAAGAGGGGGTTTAATATATTCTACTTGACCCGGATCCAAACCAAAATGTTCTTTCCACCAATCGTTTACCCTCGAGTTATAGTCATTTTCACTCTCGCCTTCTTTTGGTTTAAAAGGAGGCGTGGCAAGAAGAGTATAGATAGATCTATCCGCTTGGCTTAAACCAGGCGCAAAGTGTATGGCTTCCTTGGGCAAATCTGTCATGACCTTCAAGACCCGAACATGAGTATTAAAGAGAAAATTTGCAAGCCTTGCAGCTTTAATAACAGCCCCTGTGCCAATAGGCTGAGTATCGATAATTTGAGTGATTTTTCTGTCTCGTAGAAGGGTAATAAAAGTCTTAATAAAGATAGGAATAAAGAAAATATAATCGGCTAAGACATTATAGGGGATCAAGCCTAAGAATTTACCTCTGACTAAAGCTTCTTGTTTTGCGACATCTCCGGCTCTTTTGGCATCATCCCAAGCTCTTTCTACTTTGGAAGCTACGAAGGTTGGAAGAAAAGTGCTTCTTAGGATGTCGGCTTGTTGAAACTCATTGCCTTCTTCAGCGGATTGTGAAAATTTAAATCGAATGGCATCTGCCATTGCCTTATGGCCGCCGCCGGCGCCGTTTGAAATTCCGTAGGTATGGCCTTTAAAAGGCTTACCGTCACGTATTCCATCTACCCAGTTTAATTCAGTTGTTTTTGGCCCGTTTATTATATTTTGCATAAGAAATCCTTGTCTTCAGGCAAATTATCAAGATAATTAAAACATAGTATTATTAAGATAAATTAAAGAATAATCTTGAAAAATTAACAATCACTTTTATCATCCTTCGCTTGAGGATAATGTTCAATTATGATTACCTCAAATCAAGAGTAAAACATGGGATTTCTAATGAACGAAGTCAAAAAGGGCAGCCTGGTAAAGATCCATTATGCGGGAAGGCTTGAAGACGGGTCTTCTTTTGATTCAACTCAAGGGAAAAAGCCCCTCGAATTTAAAGTTGGAGGCGGACAGGTTTTCCCGGCATTTGAAAAAGAGCTGATCGGTTTAAAAGAAGGGGATAAGAAAAGTTTTACCCTTAAACCCGAAGACGCCTACGGATTTAGCCGTGAAGAGCTTATTGTGGAAGTTTTAAGAAGAAATCTACCTCAGGATCTAAGCCCGCACGTCGGACAGCAAATAGAGATTAAACAGAAAAAAACGGGAAAGATCACTCAAGCTGAGATTATAAGACTTTCGGAAAATAGCGTCACAATCAACGCCAATCATCCCCTTGCAGATAAAACGCTTCATTTTGATGTTGAAATCGTATCTATTCAATAGAGGTCATTATATGAAAATTTTTTTAATGCTTATTTTGGGATTTACCTTCAGCGCCTCTTTTAGCGAAGGAGTGTGTCATAAATGCGAGGTCATCCGCGAAAAAAATAAACATCTGCCCCCTCCTGAATTTGAGTTTTATGATGATTACCTAAAAGCTGAGAAAGAAAAAAAAGTTTCAGCTTTTGATTTCTCTGATGATTCCGAAAAAGCTGATAAAGATAAGAAAGTTTCAGCTAAGCCAAAAGAGGCGGTAAAGAAAGAAAAAACCGGCATTAGGCGTTCTAAAGAAAAAAATTCCGTTGAGGAGTCTTAAAGATAGGCTTGTTAAAAGAGAATTATTTTCCGGAGCCTTTACCCTACGATCCTGAATTCAAAAAGGCTCGGGAAATCAAGATAGCCTTTAAATGGGATAAACTTGCACGCCGTGTAAGGGTAAAGGAATTTGAAAAGTTAACCCATGTCAATTATATCGACCATTTGGCCTTCCCGAGCCGAAAATTCTGCTACGAATTAATTAATGAGATTAAAAAAGGGTTTGACGAAGGCGAGATCGATAAGCAGGCCGAGTGGTTTGGGTTTCAGTATAGAAATGAGCTTTTGCAAGGAAAAGTCGCCGATGTTTCGATCCGTTTTATTCACGATCGCATAGGCTTTGGGGTTTTTGCGGATTCCCCTTTAAAGCCTGGGGAGTTTATAGGCGAATATGTGGGAATGATTTTGAAGGTCAGCCGCTATTTTTCCTCTTATATCAACCCCTATTGTTTTCGATATCCTTTAAATAAAAAATTATTTAACTACACAATCGATGCCGAATCTTTCGCAAATGAAGTCAGTTTTATTAATCATTCGAAGTCGCCTAATGCGGAATCCATTATCACTTTAAATCATCATCTTCTGCATATTGTCATTAGAGCCATTAGACCGATTGAAACAGGCGAAGAAATTACGTTCGATTACGGGAATGATTTTCTGGACGACTCTCTACGATAAATTCATATTTATTGAAATTTTAAAAATAAAAATTTATTAATAAGTTAAATTACCATCATCCCCCTTGAATTTTTACCTAAAAAGACTTTTATAACTTTCATAAGTAGAGGTTGTTATGGCTAAAAAAATAAAAGGTTACGCAGCAAAATCAGAAAAATCACCCCTTGCCCCCTTTACTTTTGAGAGAAGAGACGTTCTCGAAAACGATGTTCAAATAGAAATCTTGTTTTGCGGCATCTGCCATTCGGATCTACACTCTGCCCGAAATGAATGGAAAAACACTCTTTACCCTATTGTCCCGGGACATGAAATCGTCGGAAAAGTGACCGCTGTCGGCTCTAAGGTTAAATCTTTTAAGGTTGGAGACTTGGCTGCGGTTGGCTGTCTTGTGGATTCTTGCAGGACTTGCTCTTATTGCGAGCAAAGCTTAGAGCAATACTGCGAAAACGGGTTTGTTTTAACCTATAATGGCATCGATAAGCGGCATGGAAACTCGATTACTTATGGAGGTTATTCCACTCAAATTATTGTGGACGAAAAGTTTGTTCTTCATGTCCCTAAAAAATTCAAAGAGAAGGATCTTCCGGGCGTTGCCCCCTTACTTTGCGCAGGAATTACAACCTATTCACCCTTGAAGCATTGGAAAGTTGGAAAAAACTCAAAAGTCGGTGTGGTGGGTCTTGGCGGTCTTGGCCATATGGCTATTAAATTGGCTCATGCCATGGGCGCAAAAGTCGTTCTTTTTACTACTTCAAAAAATAAAGTTGAGGATGCCAAACGACTTGGAGCTGATGAAGTGGTTCTCTCAAAAGATGCGAACGAAATGAAAAAACATCTTAGATCCTTTGATTTTATTATAAATACAGTTGCCGCAGCCCACAATCTCGACCCGTATATCGAGCTTTTAAAAAGCGATGGAACGCTATGTCTTGTGGGCGCCCCGCCTACTCCTCACCCTTCTCCTAATGTCACTAATTTGATTTTCGGAAGAAGAAGCCTTGCCGGATCTTTAATCGGAGGTTTAAAAGAGACGCAAGAAATGCTCGACTTTTGCGCCGAGCATAGCATCACTTCCGACATTGAAATCATTCCCATCCAGAAAATTAACGAAGCGTATGAACGTATGCTGAAAAGCGATGTAAAGTACCGTTTTGTGATTGATAGCGCCTCTTTCAAAAATGAGGCCCTAGAGGCCTAATGCTTTTAGAGCAGCGTCGTAATTGGGTTCATGTGTAATTTCAGGGACCTTTTCGATGTACAAGACTTTATTGTTTTTATCAAGCAATACGACTACCCTCGACAGGAGGTTCGCTAAAGGACCGTCTTGCATGAGGACGCCGTAATCTTCCCCAAAAGAGCTTCTAAAAGCCGATAAGGTTTTTCCATTCTCAATTCCGGAGGCTTTGCAAAAGCGATCTTGAGCAAAAGGAAGATCCATTGAGATGTTTACAAGAAGAACTTCTTTTCCTTTAAGTTTGTCATTAAATTTTTTGGCAGAGGTGCTGCAAACATTGGTATCCAAGCTTGGAACAATATTAAGAACTTTAGCGACAGGACCTAAATCCGCAAGGGAAATTTCGCTTAAGTCCGCTTGAGTCAGATTAAAATCAGGCGCTTTTTGACCCACTTCCAAGGGCTTTCCTTTAAGATGAATCGTTTTACCTTTAAATGTTAATGTCATAAGAAATTCTCCGCTTGACTTGCAATTAAACCCGTTATCTCGGTAGGGTTATCTTAGCAAGTTTACCCATATTGATCAAAAAAATAAGCATGAATATCAATTTAGAAAAAGCCCTTGCAATTGCTGAAAAGGCCTCGATGGAAGGCGGTAAAATTCTTCTCAACCATTTTGGAAAACTTGAAAATGTTAGAGAAAAAAGCATTCAGGGAGATCTTGTTACAGAAGCTGATAACGCTTCGGAATATGCTATAACAACAATCATTAAAAAACATTTCCCCTCTCATCCTATCATCGGCGAAGAAGGCGGTTTAATTCCATCGAAAGATACGGATTACCTTTGGGCCATCGACCCTTTGGATGGGACGACAAACTACACCCATCAAATGCCTGTTTTTGCCATATCAATCGGGCTTCTTTATAAGATGGAGCCGGTTGTAGGCCTTGTCTATAACCCCATTACAAACGAATTATTCAAAGCTATAAAAGAAAAAGGGGCTTACTTAAATGATAGGCAGCTTTTTGTAACCAAAACAGAAACCCTTTCGAAAAGTCTTCTTGCCACCGGGTTTGCTTATGATAGACGTGACACAAAAGATAATAATTACTTAGAATTTTGCTATTTAACGAGCATCACTCATGGTGTCCGAAGAGGTGGCTCAGCGGCTTTAGACTTGGCTTTTGTTGCAGCAGGAAGGTATGACGGCTTTTGGGAAAGGGGTCTTAAAATTTGGGATATAGCAGCCGGCGCTCTTCTTGTTAAGGAAGCCTTTGGCTCCTTGTCTTCTTATGAAAATGGTCCGATAGATCTTGAAACCGGAAGAATCTTGGCAACTAACGGGCTCCTTCATAATGAGCTCTCAGAAACTTTAATCCGTGTTCGCCAAGAATACCCTCCTATCCTATTTAGATAGAATTATTCCGTTTCATTCAAAACCAACGCTTCTTCACCCTTTTTGCAGTTTAAATAATGCATGAGGAAGAGTAGGGATAGGCTGATTGAAATGGCGACTCCCATAGAGACAAGAAGCGTTTGAAGAGGCGAAAACGAGACGCTTAAAAACCCGGCTGCAAGAAAAGCGAAAGAGCTTCCGGCAAATATGGGCAGCGCATAAAACCCTTGGGATTTCACGTGATCCCATAAATCCGATCCTGAACTTGAAGTTGCCATAATGGTGGTGTCCGATATTAAGGAGATATGGTCTCCGCAAACAGCCCCTGATAGGATGGCGCCAAAAACAGGAAGAAGGATCGGCAATTCCTCGATAGTAGAGGGAATAGCTGCTCTTTCAAGGCCCATAACCATAGGAATGGCAATCGGGAAGAGGATGGCGGCTGTTGCCCAAGAACTGCCAAGAGACAAGGAAATAATCGTGGCGTTCCAGAAGAGGATAAGCGGTAATAGAACAAGAGGGACCGAATCCACAATTAACGAAGCGATCCATTGGCCTGTTTGCAAGTCTTGCCTAAGCAAGCCCCCCATAGTCCAGGCAAGTAAAAGAATCGCGTTGACAGGAAGCATTAACCAAATGCCGCTTCGATATACTTTTAAGAGGTCCTTTGCATAAAATTTTTGGCTCAACCTAAAGTAGAGGGAGGAAGCGATAAGAGAGGTCATGCCGGATAAAAATAATACGAGCGAAATAGGGGCCTCTCTTAAGGCGACAAGAAAGTCATTTTGGCCGCCCATTAAAAAGAAACCGCCGCAATAAAGAAGAAAAAGAGGCATTGAAAAAAGCAGGGAGCCAATAGGAATGAAAAAGTCTAAAAGCCTGGATTCCCGCCCGCCCAAGTGAGCGCCTTTCGCGATTGAAAAATCAAGTTTTTTGCCGCCAAGCAAGTCTCCTGTCGTTTGTGCAAGCGCTTCATGCTCATTCATTAACCCGAAGCTGAGCTCTTTCCTGACAATAACCCAAACGGCGATAACAAGCGCTATTGAGTAAAAGACATAGGGCAGAATATTTAAATAAAGAGAGTAAGGGCTTGCTAAAACAAGGGTGTTTTTATCTTCAAGATAGCCCACGCCATTTTCTGTTAAAAATCCTAAAATTGCAGCCGCCCAGCTTGAAATTGGAGTAAGCATGGTTAAAGGAGCCGCCATAGAGTCGGTTAAAAAAGCAAGTTTGATTCTTGGGATTTTAAAGCGGTCAGTGAGCGGCCTTAAGACAGAACCAACGGTTAGGCTGCTTAAATAATCATCCATTGAAAGGCAATGAGACATGATAAGAGAACCTGTCTCTGCAGATTTCTTGCTTTTAACCGATTTTTCAGCAAAAGAAACGAAGGCGTTTGCCGAATCGGATAGCCGAATCATTTCAATTAATACGCCCAAGGACAAAACAAAGAGCATAATAAGAAGATTGCTTGAAGAGGTGAGCTTCTCTAATGAAAATAGGTTCGTGACCTGGGAATTTTCGAAAATACGTCCGAAAGTTAAAATTAGAGAGTCAATTGGAGCAAAGCCCGAGGCGATAAAAGCAGCGGTTAAAACCCCTAAAAAAAGGGCAAGACGGATTTTTTTTGTCCAAAAACCAACAATAAAAACAACAACGGGCGGTATTAAGGATAATCCGGACATTCAGACCTTGCAAAAGTTTAAATTTGTCTAAGAATTTATTTTGCATCTTTCCATACTATAAGATAAAAAAGATGTAAATTTTATAACTTAATTAAAGTTTTTCCTTTAAATTTTATCAAAGATTTTTGTTTGCTTCAAGGATAAATATGACTTTCACGAAAAAAAGCCTTTCCCTCTTTTTAACTATTTTTTCAATCTGCTCGCCTCTTCCTTCGTTTTCTAACAATGAACCCTTTGAAACCGAAAAAAGTCTTCCTCATGTCCCTAAAGAAGAGGTGGGGAAAATGTATGATTTACTTCTAAAAACTTTGCCCATCCTGGAAGAAAAAGGGGTTTGTGTCTTTGCTATGTGCGGAACGCTTCTTGGGGCAGTAAGGCATGGTTCTATTATTCCATGGGATGATGACCTTGACTTTGGGATTTTAGAAGAAGAAGAGGACCTTCTTTTGAGCTTGCAGGAAGAACTCTACGAAAAAGGTCTGATCCTTGCTTCTTTTGGTGGAGGGTATAAAATTTTTTCAAAAGAAGGAGATGCTATTCAAAGACCCGATAATAAAGGGTTCTATCCTTGGAAATTCCCTTTTATCGATTTTTTTGTGATGAAAGAAGAAGAGGGTCTTATCATTCATAAGAATAAGACCCTAAGGCAAAGATTAACTAATGAGTGGTTTCAAGTTAAAGATATCAAGGAAAATTTAAAAAAACTGCCTTTCGGCCCTTTAACTATCCCTGCCCCGAATCGATGGATGGCCTATCTTAATCGAAACTATGGTCATGACTGGAATACCATCGCCTATAAAGATTACGATCATAAAAATGAGCAAAAGATGCAAAAAAAGATCGTAAGGCTAGTCGATTTTGAACCGGCAGAGTATGAGCTTCCATAATCTTATTTTTCTATGACGGCTTCGTCAGAAAGATTTATCATGGCTGCCGAACCAAAGCAATAGGGTAAATCCAGTGCTTCCTGCCCAAATGCTGCTATCCCGAAGGCTCGATTTCCTTCGTGTTCAATAGTATGAGGTAATTCTCCCTCGATCACATTTGAACAAGCAGTCAATTTTAGGTTATGGTCCGCTAGACCGTCCTGTTGATAGAGTCAAGCCTTGCTGAAACTTACATGTATGGTTTAAAATGCTTTTTGGGAGAGATCTAAAATGCTAAACATTTCAAGAGTTTGAGGCGTATATCAAAGCTAAAGCCTTAAAAGCTATGACAAGTTTAGGAATGCCATAAAGCAGAAGAAAAGCTGCTTAAATCCTATCTCATACCTTCTCATTGATCTGAGTGGCTTATGTAGTATACAAAAAAGCCAAACAAACATCTAAAGATTCAAGGCGTCCATTCCCCCTTGTAGAGACGAGATATTCTTATGGCCTTGCTGTAATAGAAGGGATGCGATTATGGCAGCTCGATAGCCGGATTGGCATACGGTGATGTAGGGTTTTTCCTCAAGAGTTTGATCCTTTGAAAATTCAGTTATTGGGAAAAACTTGGCTTTTTCTATATGCTTTTGATTCCATTCAGGTAAAGATCGGACATCTAAAACCGTTGTACTCTCATCTTCTAGTTTGGGCTTAAGAGAGGCCGGATCGAGGAGTTCTAAATGATTTATTGGAAGCCCTTCTTCTTCCCAAGAGGAAATCCCCCCTTCAACGGCTCCTAAAATTTGATCTATACCGATAAGTTGAAGTTTTTTAAACGCATCCTCAGCGTCCTTCTCATTTTCAGCAAGGAGGATAAGGGGCTGATTCGCCTCTATAAGCAAGCCTGCGTAAGTTAAGAATTGAGGGGAATTTTTTCCGATAAAAAGGGAGTTTTTAACGTGTTTTTTGCTAAACGCCTCTTTATTTCTTACATCTAAGACTAAAGCGTTCTTTTTTGCTATTTGCTGATAGGCTTCCTTTGGAGAGAGATGCACTATTTGAGCCGGCTTTAAGTTGTAAGGGTTTTTTTCGGCATTAATTTTTTTTACTCTAAAAAAATATTGAGGAGGTTTTGGCATATCCATTAGTAAGTAGTTAAACCATTCCTGAAAGGGTTTTTTCTTTAAATAAGGGTTATTTTTTCTTTCTTCGCCAAGTGTTGTCTCATTACCTTTAATTGATTTTGCGCAGGAAGAACCGGCGCCATGGGCAGGATAAATAAAAAGGTTGTCGGGAAGATCTTGAAGCTTAACAAAACTGCTCTCATATAATTGCCGGCTTAAATCACCTATAGCTTCATCTCCTAATAAATCGGGTCTGCCAAGAGATCCCGGGAATAAAAAATCACCTGAAAATAAAATTTGAGGGAACTCTTTAGATTTTTTTTCATCGAAAAGAAGCCAGGATAGATGTTCCGGTGTATGCCCCGGGGTAAAAAGCGCCTTAAATCGTAAGGAACCAATGGAAAATTGATCCCCGTCTTTGACAAAGACATCTGCGTAATTATTGCTATTTTCATTCTCTCCTGAAGAGTAGATTTCAGCTTTTCCGTTTAATGCAGATTTTAAAGAGGAAGCCCCCGAAATAAAATCGGCGTGAATATGAGTTTCCAGGATTTTTTTTATTTCAAAATTCCATTCTTTTGCTTTTTCAACAAGCGGTTGAAAGTCAAGGGAGGGATCGATTACAACGCAAGTTTTTTGACTTTCGTCGCCGATAAGATAACTATTAAGCGCAATTCCCGGGATGGCTTGCTTCCAAATGAGCATTTTTACCTCTAAAAGCGAAGGTTTAAAACAAAAGGCTAATCCTATATAATTACATTTTAAACACATAATATAATAAAACACTATGTTCAGATTAAAAACAGACTACATGCCTAAGGGCGATCAACCAAGAGCCATTGAACAGTTGACAGACGGGGTCTTATCAGGGGCTCCTTCTCAAGTTTTGCTTGGTGTCACAGGATCTGGCAAAACTTTTACTATGGCCAATATCATTGTCAATGTTCAAAGGCCGACTCTTATTTTAGCTCATAATAAAACATTAGCCGCCCAGCTCTATCAAGAGTTTAAGGGTTTTTTCCCCGATAACGCGGTTGAATATTTTGTTTCCTACTATGACTACTATCAGCCGGAAGCTTATATCCCAAGAACAGACACTTATATAGAAAAAGACCTTTCGATCAATGACCGCATCGACAAAATGCGGCTTTCAGCGACAAGGTCTCTTTTAGAGCGAAGCGATGTTATTATCGTGGCTTCTGTTTCTTGCATCTATGGCCTTGGCTCACCTGAATACTACAAGGGTATGAATTTGACTCTCGCAGTCAATGAAAAAAGAAGACGGGATGACATCCTCATGCATCTTGTTGAAATGCAATATAAGCGTAACGACTATGACTTTGCGAGATCAACTTTTCGAGTTAGAGGAGATGTCTTAGACATTTTTCCGGCTTATGAGGATGAACTAGCCTATAGGATTGAATTTTTCGGGGATGAAATTGAGAGGATTTTTGAAATCGATCCCTTGACAGGTAGGCCAAGACGCACTCTCAATAGCATCACCATTTATCCGGGATCCCACCACGTTACACCTGAAGAGGTTCGTATCGATGCTATGGAAACCATAAAAGAGGAGATGAAAGAGCGTATAAAATGGTTTGAGGAGCGGAACCTTTTGATTGAAGCTCAAAGAATCGATCAAAGGACAAGACATGATCTTGAAATGATAAAAGAAATAGGTTTTTGTAAAGGAATTGAAAATTATTCGCGCCATTTCAGTAAACGAAATCCCGGGGATCCGCCTCCATGCCTTATCGATTATTTCCCTTCCGATTACTTGCTCTTTATTGATGAATCGCATCAAACGGTTCCTCAGCTTCACGCAATGTATAATGGAGATAGGGCAAGGAAGCAAGCGCTTGTCGATTATGGCTTTAGACTACCCTCAGCTTATGATAACAGGCCCCTAAAATTCGATGAAACGTACAAAAGGTTTCATCAAGTGGTCTATGTCTCGGCAACGCCGGCCGCTTTTGAAGTTAAAGAAGCAGGCGGTGTGGTTGTAGAGCAGATTATTCGACCGACAGGGCTTTTAGACCCTGAAATCACAATTAGAAAAGCAAGCGATCAAATCGATGACTGTCTTGAGGAGATACGAAAAGAAGTAGGAGAGGGAGGTAGAGTCCTTGTCACCACATTAACAAAAAGACTCTCTGAAGAATTAACCAATTACTTGCTTGAACTTGGCATCAAAGCTAAGTATTTGCATTCAGATATCGACACTCTTGAGAGAATGCAGATTATTAATGAGCTTCGTCAAGGAAATTTCGATGTTCTTGTCGGGATCAACCTTTTAAGAGAAGGGCTTGATATCCCGGAAGTGACCTTGGTAGCCATCTTGGATGCTGATAAAGAAGGTTTTTTGAGAAGCGAAACCTCCCTTGTTCAAACTTGCGGAAGAGCTGCAAGAAATAGTTTGGGAAGGGTTGTGATGTATGCCGATAAAATGACTGATTCGATAAAGGCGGCTCTTGCTATCACAGAAAGAAGAAGAGAGATTCAAAGAACTTACAACTCAAGAAATAACATCACGCCGACCACTGTAAAAAGACATATTAGTCCGCTAGTTGAGGAAGTTGAAGAATTAGCTGAATTAGAGACTAAAAAAGCCACAAAACAAGAATCGCTATTATCTCTTGATGATATTCAAAAAAAGCAGCGTGAGTGCGAATTAAAGATGAAAGAGGCTGCTAAAAACATGGAATTTGAAGAGGCCGCAAAATGGCGCGACCTCATGCGTAAGTATCAGCAAATGGAACTTTTACTTTCCGGCCAAAGCGGGTAGAGATTCGAGAGAGCGAATTTTATGTAAAAGCCTCTCCCACCGCTCATCGGATATTTCAGCGCCGACTTCTTCAACGACAGCCCCGCCGAGAAGATTGCCTATTTGTGCGGATTCCTGATGACTTAAACCCTTTAAATACCCATAGATAAAACCGCTTGCGAATAAGTCTCCGGCCCCTGTTGAATCGACCATTTCAGCAGGCGTTGTTCCAAAATGAGAGGTGGTTCCCTTTGATCCGACAAAGCAACCGTCTTTTCCAATAAGAATGACAACCGTATCTACCATTTTTTGCAATTCCTCGCAGGCTTCTTTGGGATCAAGGCCTGTTAGCGCAAAAGCTTCATCTTGGTTTGCAAATAAGACATCCACACTAGGCAAAATTTCTTTCATAAGACTATCTTTATATTCACGGGCAAGCTCATGGGCCCCAAGATCGAAAGAAGTTTTTAACCCCTTTTCTTTTGCTAAGCTAAAAGCTTTTTTGACAAGACCCTCGTGTCTTAACGCATATCCTTCGATATGAACTAAATGCTTTCCCTCAAAAATTTCCGGAATAATATCATGGTCTGAAAATTCAAGGGTGGCGCCAAGAAAGCAGCGCATGGTTCTTTGACAATCCGGTGTGATAAGGCAAGCGACTTGTTGAGTCGGTTTTTCTGTTCTGATCAGTTCCGGTGTGACCCCAATTTCTAAAAGACGATTGAAAAAAAATTCACCTAGATCATCGTTTCCGATGCGGCCAAAAAAGGAGGCTTCGAGACCTAAGCTTGCAAGCCCTTTGATTGTGTTCGCACTGCTGCCTCCTGTGGCATATCTTCTTAAAAAACTTCTATTTTCATGCACGATGCTTTTAAAAGTCGGCCAATCAACAACTTCGCAGCCGCCCTTTTCCCCTTTAATAGAATCCAGGAATGATTCATCTACATCGAGAAGAAAGTCGATGGTCGGTGCGCCAATTGCGATCACATGTTTTGTTTCATTGGCATTAAGATTAAAACTTGAAAAAATGAATAAAGAAAAAATTAGATTCAATAAATTTGAGAGCATCGTCTGTTTCCCCTAAACTTTAAAAGATAGATATTTTTTGGAGGGGAGTTTAAAAATTCAATTCATTGTTGTATAGAGAAATATATCAAAATATTTATATCCGGCTAAGCCTAAGTAAAGGACAATAGCCGGATAGAGAAGGTCTTTTATTCCTCGCTATAAGGGTTCTGTTGCTGCGATTTATTAATAATGCTCATAGATCTTTTTAAACGAGAGCCTTTAGAACTTCCTACAGGGGCCTTTTTTGCCCAAGCCCAGGTTTGCATATTTTCTATGTTTTTGGGTTGACGAATATAACCTCGTTCCTCGTTCTCAACCTGTCTTGGAGAATAGATAATTTGTTCTTCGGATTCATCTTCTTCATCAGTATCTGAGGATTCACTGTTATCATAAGCTTCATTTTTTTTTGCATTAAACCTATTATTGAAATTAATAGGGGGGACTTTCATGCCGGAGGTTAAAGATTCATCGCTATCGGAAGATTCTCCTGCTTTTGCTATAAAATTTTCTTCCTTTATAACCCCAAGCTTAAATTTGTGACGGCGCATTAAAGGCTCGGAAGCAGACCTAGTTTGAAGTACTTTATTTCTTGGAGAAAAAATTGTAGTGGCATTTCTTGCGGAGTAGAAAATAGCTTCCAATTGGGATTCAGGGTTAGATATTTTCCTTATCCATTTTTTTCTTGCTAAAGGGCTATTGTTTTTGTAGGTATTTTCAATTTGAAACAGAATAGGCTTTGGCACTAATGAAGCGGTTTGTTTTGTCGAGTAGTAGCCATTTGGAGAGTTTACCATCGATTCGCAAAAAGTGACATACGCAATGCTATCAATTTTTAAACAAGAATCAAGCTGTTTGAGATGAAATCCGGTTAATTCAAGTACGAATCTTTCCCATGGTTGGCTTAAAAAAAGAAGTTTTAAGAAGTCTGAGAAGGAACCAAAATAGGTTTCGTTTAGATAAGAAATATAATTTTTTAGAGAAGATCCAAGATTATTTAGAACCTCGGAAGAAATTACAAGATCCGCGCGTTCGTTTGCTAAATCATGCCCGACAAAAGTTGGGGTTTCTAAGAAAGTATTAAGGGTTTCCTTAAATTCTTCAAAGCTCACGCATTTTTTTAAAGTCTCCAGAAATTTTTGGGCGCCGCTTAAGTCTTGTATTTTTATTGAAATTTTTTCCTGTAGTTCTTCATTAAGCTGATTTTTTGCATTTTCCATGCTTTCATTGTCCAAATCGACTAATACTACTTTTCGAAATAGCTTTGTCAATTGAACAAGAGGCAAATTAGAACAATCCCCCGCCCCCAAAATAAGCACGACTTCTTTTGTTGGACACCTTTCAGCGACCGTTATAATAAGTTCTTTTGAGTGCTGATTCTTTCTTAAATTTTGCTCTCTTAAGTGGTCCTCCGGGATGATCGATCTGCTTGAACGTAAATCTTTATTTTGTTGTTTTAAAAAACCGGCAAAATTCAAGCTAAAATCGTATGCTTTTTGAGTTTGGAAAGAGTCGTCAGCACCTTCTGTCTCAAGTTCTTTTTCTTCAGGGTTTTCTTGAGAGGCATGGTATGACGTTGGATCAGTTTCTGTTGCAGTAGTTAATACTGGTGGGTAAAGCGGCCGTTGAGTCGTCGTTTCAACTTGCATAGCAGTCTCCTTTTGCTGATAAAGCAACTATAATGAAAAAATATTTTTTTTTAATAACGAAATAGAAATATAGTTCATATATATATTAAGAAACTATTTTTTATAATATAATAACGATTGTTAATTGAACGCAGTGTTGACTTGAAAGGATTTATCGGGGTGATTGAGGATAGAAATAAAGAAATAAAGGAATATATTTCAGAATACTTTAGCGATGAAGATGAAGCTCTATCTAATGCTAAAAAAAGTTCCCATGAAGCCTCATTGCCAAAAATTGCTATCTCAGAGAATACGGGCAAATTTCTTTACTTGCTTGCTAAACTCAAAAATCCTCATCGGTTATTAGAGATTGGAACTCTTGGCGGCTATAGCACTCTTTGGCTTGCCAAAGCTTGCCCGGAAGCTAAAATCACTACCTTAGAGATAAATCATGAGCACGCGGAAGTAGCCAGGCAAAATTTTATAAAAGCAGGGGTGAATCACAAAATCGATTTAATTGTAGGCGACGGCCATGAAATTTTAAAACGTTTTATAAGTCAAAATGAAGCTCCTTTTGATTTAATTTTTCTAGATGCCGAAAAAGAAGGTTACATTGATTATCTTGAGGATATTCTTCAACTATCGAAGCCCGGAACCCTTTTAATTACAGATAATTTAATTCCTAGAGGCAATCCCATTAATAAGCCTCATGATTACGATTTTAAAGCGATTAAAACTTACGAGTACAATAAGATTCTCTCAGAACATAAGGGTATGGAAACCATATTGGTTCCAACCTTAAATGGGGAAGATAGCCGTATAGATGCCCTTGGCATCTCCCTTATCTTGTGAAGACGTTCCCTTTTTCTAAGATTTCATCTATCGCTTTAATATCAAGGGTTTTTGGTTTTTTACTCATCAATTGTGTTCTTTGAGAAGGGGATACTAATTTCGATAACTCGTTTTTTTCAAAAGCCTCTTCGCCTTTAACAAAATTTAATCCCTTCGCTTTAAGGAGCACCAAGATATCTTCAAGGTATAAGGCATTAAGATCGTTTGCATGAAGAAGAAAGGTATGGGTAAATTCTTTCTTCAGGTGGGTATCAAATAGCTCTAAATAGAAATCGGTCCAATCGTTGATTAGGGAAAGGTAGACTTCTTTTAGCTTGTCATAGTTCACTTGCCGCCCCTGGGCTATGGATTTTTTTAGCCTTTCATTTAGGTGCCAGTCAAAAGTATTAATTGTGACATAAGCGTCTTTGTACTGAAGATGTTTTAAAAGCTCAAATCCTTGAACCGTTTTTCTTGTCGAGCCGCCTAGTAAAAACTGATTTCCATAGTCTAAAAATGGGTAACGGAACCATTTTTTGAAAGTTGAATAAGGTTTTAAAAGGTTTTCTGTTTCTTTGATTTCTTTTTCAAAGTCTTTAAGCGTGATGGAACTTAAATGCCAGTGGTTCATGGAGTGATTGGCGATTTCATGCCCTTTATCGCTAAGTTTGGAAAGACAGCTTAAACTAATCTCTTCCTTGCAGTGGCTTCCTATGCAAAAAAAGACGGCGGAGCAATCTTGTTTTTCTAAAGCCTTTAAATAAAGATCCGTTCTTTCCTCTAGTGAATAAAGAGGGCCGTCTCCCATTGGAAAATCATCAATGGTTAAAACAATATTTTTAGCTAGAGCATAAGATAAGGGAGTACAAAAAATGAGAATGAAAACCCAATTTTTCATAATAAAAACACTGAAAATATTTTAATTTTACCTTCTCAAGAAAGAAGAAAAAACAACAGCTTTATTAACAAGGGGGTCTAAATAATATCCTGTAGAAGAAAATTTATTGGGTTCATATCAGGCTCTTCCGGCTTTTTTTGCTTCTACACATTCATGCTTAACTATTTTAGCTCTAACTTCTTTCCAATGAGGAAGGGGAAATTAAGATAAGCCAGTTCATCGGCTCTTCTTAAGCCTCTCGATTACTGAGCGCCTTTAATATTTTGAACAGCGGATGGATAGTTTAGGACTAGTCAGAACTTGTGATAACTATTTAGTTTTGGTAGGGAAAGAAAATCGGAGGAGGTGGGATTCGAACCCACGGTACGGGGTTAGCGTACACACACTTTCCAGGCGTGCTCCTTCGGCCGCTCGGACACTCCTCCAGACGAAGAAAGAAAAGTATTCTAGTTTTTTTTGATTTTCTTAGCAAGATAAGAAGCGGGATAGGGATTTTTTTTGATTGAAGAAAAATATTTCTTTACTAGGAAACAATCAAATGAAACCGTATACTAATTTTCTTGAAACGACTAAGCATTCCCTAAAAGCTATCTACACAATAAATAACTTAAAAAGTTAAAATTATTATTAATATTTTTTAAAGGCTTAGTGATGCCAAATCTTTTTCGATTCCTTTTTTTGTCTTTTCTTTTTCTTTCCGGTCTTTCTCACGCCGAAGAAGCTTCCGAAGAAAAAAAGACGGTTATGGTGAGTATTTTGCCTCATCGTTTTTTTGTTCAGAAAATTGCGGGCGATTCCCTTAATATAGAAGTTTTGGTGCCGCAGGGAGTAAGTTCCCATACCTTTGAGCCCACGCCTCAGCAAATGATTAAAGCGCTAAAAGCTGAAGTTTGGTTCACGATGGGGGATGTTTTCGAGCCTAAACTGCAATCAGCACTCCTTTCAAAAAATCCTAATATGAAAATTGTCGACACAAGAAAGGGGATTCAACTGATTCAAGAAAGCTGCTGTTCTCATGGAGGTTGCCATGTGCACGGATCAGACCCGCACGTTTGGTTAAGTCCAAAAGCTGCGATTATCCAGGCCAAAACTATATCCTCTGCACTTATCGAGCAGTTTCCTGAACATAAGGAGGCTTATGAAAAAGGATTAGAGGGGTTGGTTAGAGAGCTTGAAGAGCTTGATAAGACAATCCCGGCAATGCTTAACGGCGATATTCCTTTTACTGTTATTGTCTCCCACCCGGCTTTTGCCTATTATCAAAGGGAATATGGGGTTCGCCAAGTATCCATAGAATCGGAAGGACGGGAGCCTACACCGAAACAGCTAACCTATCTTTTAAGAGAAATTGAAAAATTGCCGGTTAATGCCATTTTTATGGTGCCTCAGCATGCTAATAAGGGGGCTCAGCTTATTGCCAAGCATCTCGGGGTGAATGTGATTGTGATCGACCCTTATGCCGAAGATTATATCAAAAATCTTCTATACATTACGAAATCGTTTCATGATTCCCTTAAGAAAAAGAATGTCGAAGCCCCTTCAAATTCCGAGACTGAACCTTTATGAATGTGGCCTTTTTTGAAGATGTCTCATTTTATTACCATGATGGCACAAAAGTTCTCTCTAACGTAAACTTTTTTCTTAAAGAAAAAGAGTTTTTGGGTGTGATTGGGCCTAATGGAGGAGGGAAAACAACTCTTCTTAAGCTTCTTTTAGGGCTTTTGACGCCAACGCATGGACGTATTGAAGTTTTTGGCAAGTCCCCCAAAGAAAATAGACAAGTTTTTTCTTATGTTCCGCAGCACCCGACTTTCGATAAGTCTTTTCCGATTAGCGTGGGAGAGCTCGCCCTATCCGGAAGATTAAAGCACCTTCCCTGGTTTGGAAAGTTTAATAAAGAAGACAAAAAAATTAGTGAAGAAGCCCTAGAAAAGGTCGGCATTCTTGATTTAAAGGAAAGGCCCATCGGCTCCTTATCCGGAGGTCAATTGCAGCGCGCCTTAATTGCAAGAGCGCTTGCATCTCAGCCGACGCTCCTTATTTTAGATGAGCCGACAGCAAGTGTTGACAAGGAAGCAGAGCGAAAAATCTATCATCTTCTAAAAAATCTCTCCGAAACGATTACTATAGTTATGGTCACCCATGATCTATCTACCGCCATTCAGTTAGTGGATCGAGTTCTTTGTGTTGAGGGTCAAGTGTCGACTTTTAAGACGAGCGAGGTTTGCGAACACTTTGCTTTAGGGCTCTACCACGCCCCCTTACTCAAGAAAAACGTAGATGAAAGCTCATGCCGTCTTCAGGTGATCAAAGAGGAGTCTTTATGACTTTTTTAGAAGCGTTATTTGAAAACCCGCTCCTTTTTAATGCTTGTGTGGCTGCCCTTTTAGCCTCCATTGCAAGCGGCATAGTAGGGTCCTATGTAGTCGTTAAAAGAATCGCCTTTATAAGCGGCGGGATTTCCCACTCTGTTCTTGGAGGCATTGGTTTATTCCTTTTCCTGGAGAGAGTTTTTCTGTTTTCCTGGGCAACACCCCTTGCAGGGGCATTTCTATCAGCTATTGTTTCAGCGATCATCATCGGTTTGATCCACATTTACCGCAAAGAGCGTGAAGACTCTGTGATCGCAGCGCTCTGGTCCATCGGGATGGCCCTTGGCGTTATATTTATTGCCATGACCCCCGGGTTTAATGTAGAATTAAATAATTTTCTTGTCGGTAATATTTTGTGGGTAACCGATAGCGACCTTTATATACTGGCTCTTTTAGACGCTGTCATTTTAATCACTGTTTTTTTCTTGCATCAAAGGTTCCTGGCTGTCTGCTTTGATGAAGACCAAGCTTACCTTCAAGAGCAAAATGTCCCAATCCTTTATTTAACGCTTCTTGTCTTAACAGGCATAACGGTGGTTCTTCTTATAGAAGTCGTCGGGATTATCCTTGTTATGACCATGTTAACGATCCCGGCTGCCATCGCCGGAAGTTTTACCAAGCGCCTTTCTCATATGATGATCTTGGCCACTCTTTTCTCTGCTTTATTTTCAGCGGTCGGGATTTTAATCGCTTTTGAATGGGATTTTCCGGTCGGTGCAACGATTGCTCTTGTAGCCGGGCTTTCTTATGTGCTGTCACTTATTTTTTCGAAAAGGCCTTTAATGAAAAAAGCAGGCATAAAGCCTGCTTAATGGATTCGGAAAGAGAGGGATTTGAACCCTCGATACCCTCACGAGTATACGTCCTTAGCAGGGACGCGCTTTCGGCCACTCAGCCATCTTTCCAATTGCTTAAATGATCTGAAAGAACTTCACTCCTTCAAGCAAGCTGCTATCCTACATGGTCCCTTTTTTTTTCGCAAGGATTATGAAGTTTATAACTTTCAAATTAAGGGTTGTCTTCTTATTTAAAAAAATCTTTATCTGAAAAATATTTTTTTTGAAGCTGTTTCATCTTTCTTCTCGATTGGAAAATGGCGTCATGCTCATCATAGATAGGCTTTTGAATGAGTCTGACTTGCCGGCCGCCTGTAAGGAAGGAAAAAAGCCATTGAGCAGCCACAAGGATTCTATTTTTAAAAGAAATCAGGTAGAGAATGTGGATAAAGCACCAGAGAAGCCAGGCAAATAACCCGGCAAACTGAGCTTTCCATAAGGCAACAATGGCCTTTGATTTACCGATGGTGGCCATAGTCCCTTTATCAAAGTATTTAAAGGGTTTTCTATTCTCTTTAGGGATTTTTTTTCGGATGATATTAGCTACATATTGGCCTTGTTGCAAAGCGACAGGAGCGATTCCAGGAAGAGGCTCTCCCTTTTCATCTTTTACCTGGGCTGAGTCTCCGATCACAAAAATCTCAGGGTGACCGGGTAAGCTTAAATCCTTTTCAACAATCACTCTTCCCATTCTATCAAGAGGGGCATTTAAGGTTCTAAGAAGAGAGGGGGCGTTATTTCCGGCAGCCCATATGATGTTGAAACTTTCCATAAAGTCATCGCCGATATAAATGCCATTTTCGACAACTTTTGTCACGTGGGTGGAGGTGATGATGCGGACCCCCATTTTTGCAAGCATGGCGTGGGCTTTTTTACGAAGCTTTAAGGGAAACGCTTTTAATATTTCGGACTCGCCTTCAATTAAAAAGATTTTAGCTTGCGAAGGGATGATTCTTCTAAAGTTATTAAAAAGGGTTTTATGGGCGATTTCAGCAACCGATCCTGCAAGTTCAACCCCGGTTGGCCCCCCTCCGACGATGATGAAGCGTAGGTATTTTTCAGCAACCGAAGGGTCGCTTGCCCGTTCTGCAAGCTCAAACGAGAGTAGAATACGCTCCCTGATTTTAATGGCATCGGGGATTGTTTTTAAACCGGGTGCATACTTTTCCCATTCGGGATGGCCAAAATAGGAATGCCTCGACCCGGTAGCAAGAACTAAAACATCATAAGGAAACTTTTCATCGTTTGCTGAAACAATGAGTTTTTCATGAGGTAAAACTTTCTCTATCGCGCTCATTAAGACAGTCGTATTTTTTTGATTCCGTAAAATTTCTCTAATCGGGGAAGAGATGTTGGCAGGGGATAAGGCAGCTGTTGCTACTTGATAGAGAAGGGGTTGAAAAAGATGGTGGTTCGTTTTATCCAAGACAAGAAGATCTATAGGAGCTTTCCTTAAGCCTTTTGCGGCATTTAATCCGCCAAAACCTGCGCCAACAATAATTACTTTGGGTTTTGCCATATTATTTTGTGTCTCTTCTTTTAAAAAAAGTGAGCTTTAAATCAAAAAAACTTTTATCAATAACTTTGTTTTAGGTACAAAGCTAAAGAAAAAGAAGTAAGAGGAAACCCTATGCTTACCTTAACTGGAATATCGCCTGTTGCGCTTGTTTTGGCAACTCTTTTTAATATGATTTTAGGTTATTTTTGGTACCACCCAAGATTTCTTGGCGGTCCTTGGATTGACGCTCATGGTTTTAGAGAAGATGCTTTGAAAGGAAATGTTAAATCTTATGTCGGGGCGCTTGTGGTCGGTCTTATTATGGCCTGGGTTGTCGGGGTGTTTGTCTACTCCCTTCAAGCATCAACGATTTCTCAAGCTCTTGAACTTGCGTTTTTTATGTGGCTTGGTTTTATAGCAACAGCTCACTTTTCAGGTGTTATCTGGGCCAAAAAACCCATCGAAGTTTATTTAATCGATGCTTCTTTTTACTTGGTCTCACTAGCTGGAATGACTTTAATTTTCACTTTGCTTAAGTAAAAGAAAATTAAAACATCGCTAAAAATAGCGGCTTAAAAAATATTTCGCTATTTTCTCATAAATTTTGAATGGCAGAGTTTTGACTCTGCCATCTTATAAATAAAACATAGATTTAATAGGGATGAAAAACTAAATTTTTCAAACCATCAAATTTATGTTTTATTGTTCTTATGCGGCCGATTTTTTTTGCTGATTGCCTCTCTTTTTTTGCTGTACTCAGAAGAAATAAGAAAAAAGGTAATTGGATTTTCAAATTTTCAGATTTTGAAACAATTCTTTAAGATCCAAAGTAAACTTTATGGGAATAAAGAAAAATGCCCGATGACTCTTAAAGAAACTTCTATGGTAATGATGAATTAAAAATTAGAGTAGTAGGCCGTATTAAAAAAGGCAAGTACGTCAGGAGCAACTCGTGTTGCAAGTCACGTTACTGAATGGAATCCTTTAATCTGAATTAAAGATGCTCTAGATTAAAAACGTTATAGCAATAGATCCAACTTAGAATGCTCTGAAGAAACACTAATGCTACATTTAAAAGAGGCATTCAGTTTTTTGTAAAAAATAAAGCTAGGGAAGCAAAACTAGAAAAAGATACTTGCAGCAATAACCATGATGGCAATTATAAGATTGGTTATCTCATGGGATTTAATGATGTTACTTTAATAAAACATCAGGCAGAGGCATTTGATAGTGACCAAAAAATTATTGATTTGAAGGACATGGATCCGGAGGCGGGATTGCTATAAAAATCAAAAGGAATAAACTATCGTCTACTTCAACTAATAAAAGTTATAATAGAGGGTGACTTCTTAATACGCTCGTCAATTTGCTTTAAAACATTAAGGTTTTAGAGATTGAAAAAGGCTTTAGCGTTTTTTGTCGTTTGTTGAGTCAGGGTTTCAAAAGAGATGTTTTTTAGAAAAGCAATCTCGCTTGCCGTATATTTTATGAAGGCAGGCTCATTCACTTTGCTTCTAAGGGGGTGCGGAGCAAGGTAGGGAGCATCTGTTTCAATCAAAAGCTGGGATAGGGGAGTAAGCTTCGCTACTTCCTTAAGCTCAATCGAATTTTTAAAAGTCACTATTCCGCTTAATGAGAGATAAAATCCTCTTTTGAGGACCTCTTCAGCTTCTTTTATGGTTCCTGTAAAGCAGTGCAGCACAAGAGGGCCATATCTGTTGTTTTTATCTTTATATTCAGCGTCGACTATTTCAAAAAAGTCAGAAAAAGCTTCCCTGCAGTGGATTATGACAGGAAGGTTAGATTCTAAAGCAAGGTGCAGGTAGCGAATAAAATAGTCTTTTTGGATTTTCTTTTCGCTATGGGTATAGTAGTAATCAAGGCCGGTTTCGCCAACCGCTTTCAGTTTTTTTGAAAGAGCCTTTTCTTTAACTATGGGAAAAAAAGAAGACCCTTCTTTCTCTACATCATGCGGGGTTGTCGAGGCGGCATTGTAGATAAAGGAAGGGTATTTTTCTTCAAGGATGAGCCCCTTTTCTAAAGAGGCTTCATCCGTACAGATATTCATGATCGCTAAGACATTTTCATCCTTAGCTCGCTGAACTAGCAGGTCGGTTTCGTTCGATAGCTTTTCAGAGGTCAGATGAGCGTGCGTGTCAAAAAGCATGTTGTATTAATTTTCAGCTATGGGTGAATAGGTTTCTACATATTCAAGCACAATTTCAGGTGTGAGCACTTGCGGAAGAATAATAGGTTGAGCCCCTCTTTTTCCTGAATAGAAAAGATATAAAGGCACGCCATTTCTTCCATACTTAGCAAGCTCCTCTGTAATTTCAGGGTCATGCCTTGTCCAATCCGCTTTCATCAGGGTGACCCCTTGTTTTTTGAAAGCTTCATCAACGCTTGGCTGGCCTAAAACAAAGTGATTGGCTTGGCAAATAAGACACCATCTTGCAGTGAAATCAACAAAGACAGGCTTTCCTTCTGCCACAAGATCATTAATCTTGGATTTAGAAAAAGGCTCCCAGCGATCGGCGATCTCTTTATTAGTGCCTGCAGGCGCTTCCACTAAAGAGGAAGCTAAAGTTGCTATTTTAAAGCTGCCGACAAGTAAAAGAGCAAAGAGGCCTAAGCTGATTAATCTTGTTCTTTTTGATTTTACAGGCGTTCCCCACTTTCCGAAAATCCAGCAAGCAAACGAGATGACAAACAAGCTAAACAATAAGAGAATAAGCGCATTTGAACTTGTTTCTGCCGTGAAAACCCAAAGAAGCCAGATGACTGTCGCCATCATGATAAAGCCGGTTCCTTCTTTGAAAGAAACCATCCAAGCTCCAGGTTTCGGTAAAAAGCGAAGTAAGCTTGGGAAAAAGGAGAGCAAAAGATAGGGAAGCGCCATCCCAAGCCCAAGCGAGGTAAAGATCATAATGGCAAAAATAGGAGGTTCTTGAACGGCAAACCCGACGGCCGGCCCAAGAAATGGCCCGGTACAAGGGGTTGCGACAGCTGTTGCTAGAACTCCGCTAAAGAAAGAACCCAAAAGCTTTTGGTTCGATTTGACCTTTTGGGCATTGCTTCCGGCCCAAGAGGAAACTAAAGTTCCGGCTTCAAATACCCCGAACAAGCTAAGGGAGAAAATAAAGATGACGATAATGAGGGTCGCAACAAAAATCGGCTCTTGAAGTTGAAATCCCCAACCCACAGCTTTTCCATAGGCTTGAATAATAAGAAGGGCGCTTGCAAGAATCCAAAACGAAACTAAAACCCCAAGAGAAAAAGCAAGTCCATGTTTAGCAGTTAAGGATCGATCTTCCCCGGCTAACTTGACAAAGCTTAAGATTTTAAAGGAAACCACAGGCAAAACGCAAGGCATCAAATTTAAGATCAAACCGCCGACGAAAGCCATTAATAGGTATAGGAAAAAACCGCCCTCGAAGGCAAACGCTTCATTACCCTCCATTTCTTGCGACTTTTTGGCAGCCTGTCTTTTATCTAGAAAACTGATGAGAGCTTTTGCCGGCTTATCAAGTTTTGCTTGAATCTGAAGAGACTTAGAAGATCCCTCAATTTCAGGCAGCAAAGCAATCCCTTCCAAGGAAGCGGAAGGCTCGCACTCTTCATGACGTTTAATCAGTAAAGAGAACTCTCCCGCATTTTTCTTAGGAATAAGGAGCGCTTTTGCCGATCCGTCTACTGCTTTTTCAGTTAAGGGGTAGAAAGCGATTTCATGTTCTTTTTCCGGGAGATGGCCAAGGTTTGTCAATTCTAATTGAAGCCAATGCTCATCTTTATAGGATCCTTTAACAGATGCAAGTTCCGGGATAGAGTCCATGGCCTTATTGACAAGGTCTCTATGGGAATTTTGATTTTTAGGGTCATTTAAGTTTAATTTAACGACTTTTTCTCCAGGTAAGCAATTGGAGTCTGAGCAAGCAGTCCAAGTAACAGAGGCTTCAATTGAAACAGGTTTATCCGAGGAAAAGTTTTTGGGAGGCTCTATCGTTGATAAAATAAAGATTTCCCCTTCATAACCATACCCGAGAATTCCATACTCTTCAAATTTATGGGGTGTTGGCCAAGGCAATTCTTTATGGGTAAAGCCTTCGGGAAGGTTCCATTTAATTTCGGTGGCAATCCCGGCATCGCCCGGGTTTTTCCAGTAACTATGCCAGCCCGCTTCATGACGGATTCTTAAAGCAACAGTAAAAGGGGTGTCCCCTTGAATAGTCGGTTGGCTTGAAATAAGTTCTAGGGATACGGGTTCTTTAGTCTCGATAAAGGCAGTCGGCTTGGACTCATTGACTTCAAAACCTTCTGAATAGACTTCTTTTATGAAAAAAACAGACAAAAGAAGCATAATGATCAGACATTTTTGCTTAATCAAGGGGCAATCTCCTAATTTCGTAAGGCATTAGTATCGCTTTTAGCTGCTAAATTATGAGACTTAACCCTTAAAGTAAAAGCATCGTAAAAGCTGTTTTTCACGGTTTCTTACGTAAAATCCACTTAAGCCTTGTTGACAAGATCTCTTCATCTCAGCTATCCCTTATGGGGGAAACTTGAGTTTCTTCTTAAGAAACGTTTGGCTTAAGACGAATAGTACCTTGAATCAGTTTATTTGGGAAACTTTTTATTAAATAGATAGTTCCCTATTTAGTAACTTAATTTAATGGAATTATAAATTATTATTTATATCTTTAAGATATTATAAAGGAAGAAGTAATGTTTGTAAAGGATTGTTTTATTTTATCAAGTCCTTTTTTTAATGCTTACTCCCAGTCGGACCTTCTGGGAAAAATAATTTTTTTAGGCCTTGTTTTTCTATCGATTCTCACATGGGTCATTCTTTTAAACAGAGGATACTTAGCCTTTAAAGCAAGAAATAGCGCTAAATTTTTTGAGGGGCGCCTTACTGAAAAAAAAGGATCTCTTTTAAGCATCGAAGGGTTACAGGAAAAAAATAAGAACCCCTATTATTCTATTTTTTCTGAAACAAGAAAGAATACATTGGAGATTCTGGCTAAAAACAAGCACTTCGGACTAAAAGGGACCGGACGAGAGGAGATCTTTCTTTCGCCAACAGATGTGGATATAGTTGAATCCCACGTCAATACCGTCATTGCGAAAGAAGTGCAGGATTTAGAAAAAAATCTTTATGTTCTTGCTCTTGTCACAGCTTTGGCACCTTTTTTGGGACTCCTTGGAACTGTCTGGGGAATTTTAACCACTTTTGAGGATCTTACAATGCAAGGCGGGGATACAAGTCATGCGGTTCTTCAAGGCTTATCCTTGGCTCTTGCGACAACTGTCCTAGGTCTTGTCGATGCGATACCGGCTCTTGTCGGGTACAATTACTTAAAGAACTACATCCGTAATTTCTCTCTTGAAATGGAATGTTTCGGCCATAAACTTGTTACGGATATTGAGATGCATTACAGAAAAGTAGACATTTCTTAAATGAGAGGGCTTGAGCTTTGCGACACTCTTTTTACTTAAATCGCGAAAGGGACGAAGACCCGGTCATTAATTTAACGCCTTTAATAGACGTCGTTTTCGTTATCTTGATTATGTTTATTTTAATTGCTCCCATTTTAGAGATGGACCAAATTGAACTTGCGGGAGCTTCCCCTTCTTCAAAAAATATCACTCTATTAAAGAAAGAGGAGAACCCGGTTTCTATAAGGGTCGACCAGCATAATAGGATATTTCTCAATAACCAATTAGTAAAGGAAACTGAGATTTTCCAAGCCTTTAGTCAGCTTAAACTTCAGCATGAAAAAACAAAACCCTTACTTTATCACGATAAAAGGGCGACGTTTGGAAGTTATCAAAAAATTAAATCCGCCCTTGAAAAGGCGGGATTTCACGAAATCGATTTGGTTTTGGGACCCGAAGAAAAATAATCTATGTACGAACAGTTAATTAAGTCTTTTGAAAAGGGTGACCTTCGTTTAGCCGCCATAACCCTTTTGGTTGTAATTATTCATGGCAGCTTTGGGCTCTTATCTTTTATTGAAGCTCCCAAAAAAGTGATAAAAAATAAGCCGTTATTTGTCTCTACTATTTCTTTGACGCAAGAAGTGGAAATTAAAACCGAAGTGCAAGAGATAAAAGAGCATGCGGCCATTAATGAAAAGGAAAGCCCTAAAGAGAAATCGACGCCAAAAACTGTTGAGAAAACTCCTCCTAAAAAAGAAACCATTGTCCAACCCAAAAAAGTGACTCCGGCAAAAAAAGAAATTCCAAAGCCGGCTACTCCAATTGCTCCCAAGAAAGAAACCTCTCTTAAAAAAGACAAATTGAAAGAAGCTAAAGAACGAATGGCAAAAGTCAATTCTCAAAATAGCGTAAAGAATGAAACTCTAAATGCCTCGCCTGAAAGAAAGGCCTTAGGGGAGTTAAATGCCAATAAAATTTCAGATTTAAAACTAACGTCTGCTTTAAGCCATAAAGATGAAGTGGCCTTGGTTTTAAAAAGGGAACTCAAGCTGCCGGATTATGGAGAGGTTGAAATAAGCCTTACATTAAAAAGCAATGGTCAATTAGTAAAGGCGGATATTGTAAAAACAAAAAGTGAGGTGAATAGCCTTTATATTAAAGAAGGCGTGAGCCATCTTAAATTTCCCCCTTCAAAAAATGAGACAAACAACGTAACATATTTATTCACGTTGACCAATGAGTAAAAGGGCTGTCCATGCGAACTTTAATCCTCGCTTTATTCCTATTTCTATCCTCGTTTATCCAAGCTTCTGAAAATGAAAGCCCTTATATTATTAGCTTGGAGACGGCCCCTCAACTTGTGCCTGTTTATTTGAATAGCTCATTAATAACCGACTCTAAAGTAACAGACGACTATAAAAAAGAAGCCTATCAAATCCTTCTTTTTGATTTAGATAATTCAGGTTTAGTCCAAGTGATGAGTAAATCAAATCCGCTTGATGCCCAAGCTAAATTGATAGCAGAAGGAAAAAATGGCCCTTTCCAAGGCAAAGACAAGCCGGCCTATTTCATCATTCCAAAAATTGAAGATACGAACCTTTCTGTAATTCTGTATTCGACAAACCATGATTGGACAAAGAAATTTTCAGTCGGCGCTTTAACTTTAAATATAAAGCAGGATCGTGCCAAATTTCATCTTCTTTCAGATGAAATTCATAAAGTGCTTTTTGGCAAAAGCGGGATAGCTTCTACAAAAATCATCTATACGCTTCGCTCGACCGGGAAAAATGATTGGATCTCCGATATTTACGAAATGGATTATGATGGAGCTTCGAACCAAAAATTATTAAGAGATGAGGGCTATATTGTAACCCCTCAATATGTTCCCCCGGCCCAAGGAAAAAAATCGGGCAGTATTCTCTATGTCAGCTATAAAAATGGCATTCCCAAAATTTATTTTGCCTCCCTTATCGATGGTAAGACGAGCCGTTTTACCAAAATGAATGGAAACCAGTTGATGCCCACCATGAATCGGGATAGAACCTATATAGCTTTTGTAAGCGATGTAACAGGAAACCCTGATCTATTTTTAGCCCCCTTTAATGGTAATATTGATCCTAATCTAAAGCCTTTCCAGTTATTTTCCTCAAAAATGGGAGTTCAAGGAACTCCGGCTTTTAGCCCTGATGGGAGAAAGCTTGCCTTTGTTTCCAATAAAGATGGATCCGCCCGTATTTATATAGCTGAGGTTCCTGAAAAACAAGGGTTTGTCAAAGGACAGCTACCTGAGCTACTCACTCGTTTTAGAAGAAACTGCACAGCGCCCTCCTGGTCTCCTGATGGAACCAAAATCGCTTATTGCTCTCCCGTTGACGGGGTTCATCAAATTTTTTGCTATGATTTAAGGACAGGGGAAGAAACACAAGTTACGACAGGATCCTTAGAAAAACAAAATCCAAGCTTTGCACCCAATAGCTTACACCTTGTTTACAACTCATCAAACGGTTTCGAATCAGATCTTTATATTATTAACCTTAATCAAAAGAAACCGGTCAAAATTTCTTCCGGATCAGGAGAAAAGCGTTTTCCTCATTGGGAACCAAGGAACTAGGATTTATTTTTTAATCCTAAGTTAGAATAAGGCCAAACTTTAACGCCTTTTGTCTTGCAAGGCCCCTCATAGCTTTGTTAAGATCTTCTCTCAACAGTCTTATTTTTTGAGGGCCTCTAACTATGTCAAAAATCATTCAATTTTTAGTTCTTCCTTGCCTTTTACTTCAAGTCATGACTTCTTGCTGCCGTACTACTGAAGAAGTTTTCGATGATACCAAAACAGCTTCAAGACATATACGAAATGGGTTTTCTTCTTTAGGAGGAAAGCATGGGGATTCCAGGCAAATTTCTTGCCGTGATGATTTTTATGCGGTTCAAGATTTTAGCTATGAGAATGATTTTATTCCCCTGAATGATGTCGAATTCGGAAATGAAGTCGCTTTTGCTGACAGTCCAGTTTACCATTCCAAGTTAAGTCCAGGGGAATCCGGAAGCTCAATTCCCGGAATCGGATCTTTTAGAAACCCTTCAACTATTCCGGAAGCGGCTTCCGTGTTTCAAAATGTTCAATTCGGCTATGATAGCAATCTCATCAAGGGAGAAGCTAATTTGGCGTGTCTAAGAAGAATTGCTCATTACATGAAGCAGCATCCGAATGTTTATGTATTTATCGAAGGTCATTGCGATGAAAGAGGGCCCGAGGCTTACAACTTAGCCCTTGGCGCAAGAAGAAGCAATGCTGTGAGAACCTATCTTATAAATGAAGGGGTCAATGGAAATAATCTCTTTACGATTTCTTATGGAAAAGAAAGACCCCTGGCGTATGGTCATGATGATCAATCAAGAGCTGTTAATAGAAGAGCTGAATTTAAAATCTATTTTCAATAGGACTTAAAATGGCTAAGGGCTTTTTATATTCTTCTGTAACCCATCACTTTTTTAATATAAAAAGCCCGGCTTATTTTGTGCCTTTGGCAGTATTTTTTTCTCAAACTCTTTTTTCAGAACCAAGAAATTTTAGAAATGAAAACGCAATTTTTGAGCGCTTGCAAAATTCCCTGGACTTTTTACGCCATGAACTTGCTAATCAAAATTCTGAAATGAAAGGATTGGAAGAAAAAATTGAGAGTCAGCAAGATACGATTGAAGCCCTAAAAGGACACATGGATAGCTTTTCTAAAAAAGGGGAAAAATTAATGAAGGGAAGCATAGGCACAATCGATCAAAAGTTAGATCAAGCCGAAAGTGCTTTAAAAGGGTTAGCAAGCGATCTATCTTTATTGAAAAATCACTTCGAAGAGGAAGCTAAACGCTTTGATGATTCCCAAAAAAAAATCAAAGCCTTAGAAGCTGGTTTAGCTGAAGAGAAAGAAAAGATGAAGCAGTTAAATCTTGCTGTAAACGCTATATTGGAAGCTTTAAATCTTGAAGATAACCCTCAATCCGAAAAAACATTTGTCCACGAGGTAAAATCAGGAGATTCTTTGGGTTTAATTGCGAAAAAATATAAAATCTCCTCAAGGCAGCTTAAGGAAGTGAACAACTTAAAATCAGATACCATTTTTGTGGGTCAAAAACTAAAAATACCGGAAAAAAAATAAATGGAAAATGCGGTTGATTTTCCGATTGGCGTTTTTGATTCGGGTGTTGGCGGCCTAACGGTTTTAAAAGAACTGATGGAGACGCTCCCGAATGAGCGCTTTATCTATTTTGGAGATACGGCAAGAGTTCCTTACGGAGATAAAAGCGAAGAAACCCTCATTCGCTATGTCCTCGAATGCGCGGAATTTTTGCTTGGCAAAGAAATCAAAACATTAGTGATTGCTTGCAACACCGCTTCAGCCTATGCCCTTGAGCCCTTAAGGCAACTCTCAAGCGTTCCTATTGTCGGTGTGATTGAACCTGGCGCAAAAGAGGCATCTTTAAAAACAAACAACAAAAAAATAGCGGTTCTTGCAACGAAAGCAACTATTCGATCCCAGGTTTATATTAAAGCCATCCAAAGATTTATACCGGACGCCGAAATTTTATCCCTCCCATGCCCGCTTCTTGTCCCTTTCATAGAAGAGAAGCTATTTGAGCATCCGGCCCTTAAGATTTTATTAAAAGAGTACTTGGCTTCTGCCAAAGCTCAAAATATAGATACGGCTCTTCTTGGATGCACCCATTACCCGCTTATAAGAAATTTAGTGGAAAAAGAGCTTGGTTCTGCGGTTTCTGTCATTGACTCTGCAAAAGCTGTTTCTAACAATGTCATCGAGCTTCTCTCCAATTTTGGACTCCTCTCAAAGACATTAAAAAGCGAACGATTGCAAGTTTATGTATCAGATGATCCTAATCGATTTAGAGATATTGGAGAAACTTTCTTAGGTTTTTCAATGCCGCAGGTGCTTAAAAAGAATTTTGAGCCTTTAAACTTTTCCATACCGAGCTGCCCCCTTTAAGAAAAGAATACTTATAAGAAAAAGCCCAAAGATCGCACCAACGAGGATAAAAGGTTTAGCCTGGGCTTTATCCAAAAGCTCGCTTTTCTTTAAATAAAAGGAGGGAGAACCCTTTTCCAGGCTATTCCAGAATAGAGATCCTCTTATTTGTCTAAGTTCGCCTTCTGCAATTGCGGTATCTAAAGGAAGATCTAAAAGTCTAATTTGAAAAGCTCCCTCTTTAAAATGACCCACACAGCAACTTTTTAGATCCGGAGTATTTGATAAAAAGATATTTTGGTTGCTATCCTTATATAAAAAACCGCTTATCTTGATGGTCTCATCAAGCTTTAAATTAGATTGACCGCTTTCATTTATTTTTAAAAAATCTGCAAAGGTCATCGATCGCTCACCGCTATGAGCATGCAAAGCCATAAAAAGAAAAAAACATAAGAAAGTCCCTTTCATAAAAAATGCCTTTTATTAGGTTCATAATGACAAAAAATAAAGATTAAGCTAAAACTTCGCAAGCGATGAAAAGTTAGTTCTTGCTAAAGAAAGCGTTAGATCAATTTTTTGTTAAAGAAAAAAAAGGAGTTTCTTTCATGATTAAAAAATTTTTATTACTGATGTTATGCGCATCAACATTTATCTTGCCCCTTCTAGAGGTTCAAGCGGAAGAAAATGAAGAAAATTTAGCGGTATCGATTTATGAGCCTTATGAAGAAGATGACGATGATGATGATTTTTTTGCAGCCAATGATGGAGAGCTTTATATAAAAAAAAAAGAGGCGAGAAGTACTATCTAGCGGCAGCATTAATTTTCCAAGATGAAGCCCCTTGGCTTAAGGAGTGGATAGAGTATAATTTAATGCAAGGCTTCGAACATTTTTATCTTTATAACAATTTAAGCCATGACAACTACAAAGAAGTTCTAGAGCCTTACATAGAAAAGGGAATAGTAGAGCTTGAAGAGTGGCCCTATGATCATGAGATTGCGGACGAATTTGACGCTATTCAATGTAAAGCCTATTCCCATGCACTTAAGAAAGCAAAAAAAGAAGCCCATTGGCTTGCAATTCTTGATGCTGATGAATTTTTCGTGCCCATAAAAGCACCCACAATTTCTAAACTTCTTCAAGAAACAGAAGCTCGCGATAAAAAGATTGGGCAAGTTCATTGTTTCTGGATCGTTTTTGGCACTTCGCACATATGGGAAGTCCCTAAAGATAAGTTGATGATTGAAACACTTCTTCTTAATGGAGGAACTAGCAATCTTTATAAATGCATCGTAAGACCAAAATTTGTGGATTATTGCGCAAGTCCCCATCATTGCATTTTAAAGCCTACTATTAAAATGGTCACCCTTGGGTATGATACGGTTCAGATCAACCATTATTGGACAAGAGATGAAAAATTTTTACACGAGATAAAAGTTCCTCGTAGAGAAAAGTATAGTACCGATTCAACCACCGTTTTACAATGGGCATCCGCAAGTAATAACGAAACTATTTACAGTAAGCCGATCCTCCGCTTTATTCCTGAGCTTAGAAAACGTATGGGATTGGATTAGCCCTTTTTAATAGGGATAAAGAAAAGAGATTAAACTTAAACTTACCCTACCTTAATCTTCAAAAAGTTAGACGGTAGGTTTAAGTTCTTTTCTATTACAAGAAAGCCTTTTTGATATTTCTTAAATTCCAGCTTATGTCTTCCGCTCCTTAAACCCGCGATTTTCGTCCTAAACCGTGACCAATCATCTGATAACTGAATCTCATCTTTTTCATCTTTCGTCTAGGGAATGAAAGGAAACATTCCCTTCTCCGAAAGCTAAAAAATTTACCATCCATCTACAGCGATTGGCCACGGATTAGGCGTTAATCACGGGTTAAAAGTAAAACATATCGAAGTAGAGTTTTCAGCTTCAGTCCTTCATGAATTTTTGTAAGAACAATGGGAAAAAAGAAGAGGAGGTAGGGGATTAACCTATTTGAAAGATGGGATAGGCCAAGACTTAAACCGTAGCCCTAGAGAAATTGATGTTTATTTAATCTTAACAAATAATTAATTTATTACTTACTTGAATATTAAATAATATCTTTTAATTAAATAATTAAGAGATATTTTTTATGCATTGTACAAGCCCTCGTTATTCTTATGCCACTAGCGTTCCCCAAAACTTGGCTCCCGGAATATATTTTGATATCAATGAAATTGAAACTCAGGAAGAGCCGATAAAAGATATTCCTGAAGAATGTTTGATTCTCTTGAGTCAAGAGGTAAATAAAAAAACCGAGGATGTTAAAAAATCTTTGAAATATTACGCCTTAACTAAGGGCTATTTACGCATAAATAAGCAAATGAGAGCTGTTTCATCTTCTAATGATGATTCAAAAATCACAAACCACATTGGAAATATATTTCATAATATGGATGACATGTGTTTTAACCATCAAGTGCGCCTTTTCCGTACGGAAGCTGATGATTATAAACAAAATGTACAAGGAAAAGAAATTACTTCAAGACAACTAAGAGAGGGAGATATTTGGCAATTTCCTTCATTTGTTTCCGCAAGCATTACAAATAAGCCTAATTCCCCAAAAATTCAAGAAGAAGGAAAATTAACGGTATTTGTCTTTGAATTCGGTAAAAACGAAAGAATAAGAGGCCTTTATATAGGCGATACTGCAGGTAAAAGAGGAGAGTATGAAATTTTACTTTCTCCAGGTGTCGCCAAAGTGAAGGAAGCTTACAAAGCGACAATAGCCATGGGATTTGTTATTATGAAAACAAAATTTGTTGTTGTTAAAATGGACTTTACCTCTGAAAATAGTAATATCTCTTGATTTAAGCTAACCCTAATGGATGCCTTTTGGACTTGTTCTAAGATAAACAGTTAGCCTTATTTAAAAGTTGAGATAGGCCAAGACTTAAGCCTTGGCCTTAAAGAGACTATTCTTGCTTAAGATAAACCTTTTTGATCACTTGCGGAGTTGCAGGCTTATCTCTTGCGGAAGTATCCACATTTTCGATTTTTTTAACGATTTCAAAGCCTGAAATCACTTCTCCAAAAATAGTATGGCGTTTATTAAGCCAAGGAGTTGGAACTGTCGTAATAAAAAATTGGCTTCCATTAGTATTTGGACCGGCGTTAGCCATAGCTAAAATTCCGCCTTTATCAAATTTAAGCTCATCTGAAACCTCATCTTCAAAGGGGGTTCCCCATAAAGATTTTCCGCCTGTTCCGTTGCCGTTTGGATCTCCGCCTTGAATCATAAAATCTTTAATGACCCGGTGGAAAGTTAAGCCATCATAATATTTTTTTTCTGCAAGCCCTAAGAAGTTTTCAGTAGCTTTAGGAGCTTTTTTTGGAAACAGTCTGATTTCAATATTTCCTTGTGTTGTTTCCATAACGATAACGGGGTCATTCTTCATAAAGTTTTCCTGGGTATTAAGAGGTGACTCAAACATTAAAAGGTATAAACAAGCCGTAAAAAAAATGGCGGCAGCTCTAAAATGCATGATTATCCTTCTTCTTTTTTGGTTAGGTGTTTTTTAAGATGGGCGCCTAATTTTAACATATTGATAGAATCAGAGCTTCCCAAAACTTTTGAAAGCGTTTTGTCGGGATTGATGCTTCTCTTATCGTTTTTGTCCTGCAAATCCTTATCCTTAATATATTCCCAAACTTTTTTAGTCGCATCCCCAAAGCTCAATTCTTTTTCTTTGACAATCGCTTCAAGTTCTTTGCTGACATTAAATTTAGGCATTTCTCTTTTTTTTGCGGTCTTTTTTGCAGGAGCTTTTGCTTTTTTGGCGGTTTTTGCAGATTTCGCTGGTTTTTTGGCTGACGCCTTTACGGGCGCTGTTTTTTTCTTTCTTTTGCTGACGTACGCTTTTCTTTCATGATTTTGGTATTTGGTTTCCAATTCTTCTAAAGTATTTCCAATCACGTCGCAATCAGGGAAAGTTGAACAGGAGAAAAACATTTTTCCGAATCGGGATCTTCTTTGTACAATTTTACCTGTGCACCCTATGGCAGGGCAAGGGGGAAGCTCGCTTTCGGGAACTAATTCTTCGCCTTTTTTGGGGATATTCACAATTCCCTTGCAATCAGGGTATCTGCTGCAGCCAAGAAAAGCTCCAAAACGACCATGCCTTACCTTCATGGGAGACCCGCAATCCGGACAAAGTTGCTCCCAGTTAAAATTCTCGCTGTAATCTTCTTTTCTAAAAGTGATCTCTTCAACTGGAGCTGAATAAGTGCAGTCCGGATAATTTGTGCAGCCAAAGAAGTACTTATTTTTAAACCATACTTTTTGCAATTTGCCTGTTTTGCAACTAGGACAGGGAATATCAGTCTCTATCTTTGGAACGAAAGCTTGCTTTTCAGCCGTTTCAAGCACCGGAAAGAATTTATCCCAAAAATCATTTATGAGTTTTTTCCAGTCTTTCTTGTTTTCTGCGATAAGCTCAAGATCATCTTCCATGGCAGCTGTAAAGCCGACATTCATAATTTCTGTAAAGTTAGCTTCGAGTAGCTGTGCTATCACACGGCCGATTTCTGTCGGCTTTAACCTGCCGCTTTCTTTGACTGTATAGTCCCGGCTTTGGATTTTATTCATGATAGCGGCGTAGGTAGAAGGCCGTCCGATTCCTGATTTTTCAAGCTCTTTGATAAGCGAAGCCTCTGTAAACCTTGGTGGAGGTCTTGTAAAGGCCTGCTCGCTTGTAGCCTCTAAAAGTTTTAAAAGATCTTCCACTTCCAGGGGAGGAAGAATTTTGGCTTCATCATCTTTATTCTCTTCGTCAAATTTTTCCTCGTAGAGAACAAGAAAACCCTGGAATTTAATGATAGAGCCATTCGCTCTTAATTTAATGCCTTTTCCATCGACAATATCAACTGCAAGAGTATCGTAAACTGCCGGCATCATTTGAGAGGCTAAAAAACGTCTCCAAATAAGTTGATAGAGAAGAAATTCCTCTTTTGTCAAATAAGGCTCTAATTTTTCAGGCGCATGCTGCAAGTTGGCAGGTCTTATAGCTTCGTGAGCGTCTTGAGCGCTTTTTTTGGTCGAATAAAATTTTGGCGTCTCCGGAATAAACTCGCTGCCGTAGGTTTTGCTGATAAAACTTCTAGCTTCGCTAATGGCCTCAGGCGCAACTCTTGTCGAGTCCGTTCTCATATAGGTGATAAGACCTTCCGGTCCTTCTTTTCCAAGATCAATTCCTTCATAAAGTTTTTGCGCGATGCTCATGGTTCGGGCAGAGGAAAATCCAAAGTGGCGGCTTGCTTCTTGCTGCAAAGTTGAAGTGATAAAAGGGGGAACGGGAAACCGTCTTTTTTCTTTTCTCTCCAAAGACTCAACTTTAAATTTTCCGTTTTCAATTCTTTTTGCAATTTCAAAAGCGGTGTCTTTATCCCCGATTGTGATTAAATCTTTTCCTTCCTCTTCTTCTTTAGCAACTCTTTTTCCATCGACAGAATAGAGGTAGGCTTTAAATACTTTCTCATCGTCTTCTTTTTTGAAGTGGGCTTCAATCTTCCAGTATTCTACCGGTTTAAAGGCTTCAATTTCTTTTTCCCTTTCGACGACAAGCTTAAGAGCTACCGATTGAACACGGCCAGCTGATACAGATTCGCCTTTTCCTCTTTGAATTCTGCGATTAAGGATCGGGGATATTTTATAGCCTACAATTCTGTCCAATAGACGTCTTGCTTGCTGGGCATCGACGAGCGCTAAATCAATTTCCCGAGGTTCTTTTAGGGCTTTCGCCACAGCTTCTTTTGTAATGGAGTTGAATGTGACCCGTTTAAAGACAAGGGCCTTCTTAGCAAGTTCGCTTTTTAGAATTTCTTGAATGTGCCAAGCAATAGCCTCACCCTCTCTATCAGGGTCGGGACAAAGGAAGATGACATCGCAATTTTTGGCGGCGGCTTTTAGCGTGGCAATGACTTTGGTTTTATCCGGCATGATGACATAGTGGGGAGTGAAATTGTGCTCAATGTCAATTCCAAATTCCCTTTCCGGAAGATCGCGAACATGCCCGACCGAAGACTCAAAAAGATAATCTGCGCCGAGAAATTTCTTTAAAGTTTTTATTTTAGCTGGGGATTCGACAATAATCAGCGATTTTCCCATGAGTTTAGTGCTCCTTGCTTTCTTGGAACATAAAAAATTAATTTATCCTTATAAGGATACTATTAGTTTTATTGTATTTTTCCCCATAGCTTCAAATTTAATTAATGGCAACGAAAGCGAGTAGAGACTAACGAATTGAATTACGGGGAAAATAATACAATACAGCTTTGAAAAATTCTCTTAAGCGCCTAACTAACTGAAGTTCTACCATTGTCGACGGACTGATCCGTCTATTTTCTAAACATTATCTAAAGAATATTCTATTTATAGGATAAACTTTGGGCGATAAGACCAAAAATCAGGTAAAAAGTTGAAACTTTGCCAATTTCTTAAACAACAATCAAGAGAAATTTAAGTTAGATTGCTAAGGTTCAAGCTGTTTCTTCCATTCATTATGGAATAGAAATTTTTTTAATGCATGGAAAAGTTAAAATCCTAGCAAAAAAAAGGTTTTGTCACAATAAGGATTTTTTTTAAGAAAAGATCATTAAAGCCTTTAATCCATATTTTTCTTCCAGTTGAATCATAGATTTTTGAAAATTCGAATCTCCATCCTTCCAAGTTTGAACTGCAAATAAAGCAAGTTCCTTATCTTGAAATAAAACGATAAGTTCAAGGACCCATTTAATCCCTTTAGCCTCATATTCTTCTAAAATAAGTGTCTTTGACAGGCCTTTTAAGTTTTGAATTTCCTCTACAAGGCGGGAATGATCACAGAAGATTTCCTTCAAGACAGCAAATTTTTCTTCACGCAAAGCAAAAGGAATTGGGGCACAGCCCACTTCTCCTGGTTCTGAAATATCTCCTTTACAGTGAATGAGAGTCATAAAAAGAAGAGGGGCAGTTACTGTTTTATTTGAAACAAAAAGAGAGTGGAGAGGGGTTAAACCACTATAAAGAAGATTCGGGTTCTCGCCAAAGGATATAAGAAGCTGAATGAAGTGATGCTCCTTGTCTTTCCAAGCCCAGTCGGAAAGAATGCTATGAATTAAAGGAATTCCATCTTTTGTTAGACAGTTTGGAGACGCGCCTTGGCTTAAAAGGATTTTTTCCATTTCAATAACTGTCAAATTATCTTTTTCTCTAGATTTTGAGCTGCAATTGCCATCAAGGGCTAAATAAAGAGTCTCTAAAGCTGCTCGCTTTGTTTGAGGCAAAGGCGTATCTAGAAGATTTTTCAATACTGAAGATGAAAATTTTTCTAATAAAATTTTTAGAGAATTAAGACAGACTCTGCTGCAAGCTAAATGCAAAAGTTCTAGACCTTTTTCCTCATCCGGCTGAAAATCTCCTTTTTCTGAAAGGAAAGAAAGCGTTTCAAACCGATCAAATTTGAAAGCTTCTAAAGCAGCTTGTTTAGTTAATTCCTTTGCAATGAGAGCATCATGTTTAAGATATAGTTCTTTTACAGTTTCAAAACACCCTTTCGCTGCGGCATTTATAAGGTGGCTTTTAAAATCACCCGGATTGCAGCGATAACGAATGATGGTGTTAGCCAAGTTATCATTTTTCTTATTTATGGCCTCTTTTAGCACATCTTCAAAAAGACAGGCCTCACATTTCTCTTTTGGTTCAGTTTGAGGTGTTTGATGAACCATCGGGTTTTTGTCTGAAAAAGGTAGAAGTTTTTGCAGCTCGATAAAAAAAAGAGAGATCGATTCCTTATTAATGGTTCTTTCTGTAAGGGAAAGAACAGTTGAAATCAAACGCAGCTTATGATGTAAATTTCGAATTTTATTTTTGCCGCACCAATCTTCACTAAAAAGTTCTAAACTTAAATTTTTAGTTAAAGCGGCTAAAGTTTTTTTAGGTTTAGATTGAAAAATTTCACCGAAATCTTTTTTATCGACGCTCGCCCAGGAGATTGCTCCCATAATTTTACCTATTATGTATTGGTTTTAATAGACATCCTTCGAAACCTAATCGCTTAAAGAGTTATTTTGACATCTTTTTTTGGAAATTTTCCCACATGCTTCATATGGTTTCAGAATTTATCAAAAAATTTGCACAAAATAAGCTCATCTTTCTTAGTCAAAGCAAGTTTCGAAACAAATCCAACGTTATATTTAAGGGTTTTTATTTATTTTATATCCTCTAAAGGCTTCACCGGATCTTTTTCATCTTTTTCCGCCATAGCAAGGAGATCGTTTTTATAAAGTTCATAAGCTACAAATAGCTGAGATGGCTCTTCTTTTTCCAAAGGCTTTTCCAAAATTTCTAAGCCGTATGCGTTTAATTTATCTATTAAAGATTCAAAATTATGGAAATTTTCAGTGATTTCTTTCACCCGACTAAAATCAATTTGAAGGGATCTCGCATTTTCCACTGTTTGATAAATGTCAAGGGGAGGGCCGAAAAGAGCGTCTAAATGAGGAAGAATGGCTTTGAAATAGTCTTGCTCCTCTTTAAACGATTCTCTAACGGGAAGGAGTCCTCCCTTGCTTGCGATATGCAGAAGAATGCAAAGTGATGACATAAATAAAAAAGTGGGATCTGTATTAAAAATTAAATCATAAGCGGTTTCAGACTTTTCTAGGGCTTTTTTAAAAGAGTCGGCTCGCTCTTTCATGGCTATAATAATTTGGTCTTCATTTAGCCAATCAGGGGGAAAAGTAAATTTTTTTTTGGCCGATTTAATTTCGTTTTTTATGTTTTCGAGATTTTTTAAAATTTGATTACTCATTTTATCTAAAACATCAATTGTTTCAGAGCTTAATTTTATCAAGGCAAGAGGGATTAAGAGCAAGTGGCATCTAAAACTTAAAAAAAATTTATCTGCTTTTAAAATAATTCCGTTTGAATGAGGCAAAGACCTTGCATTATCAAAAAAGATAAAGCCTGTATGCGTGCTTGAGAGAAATATATTGTCTCCATGAGCATCATTAAAGCCAAGGAAGATACTTATGGCAAATGCTTTAGCAAACTCAAGCTCATTAATTCTTTCACTTAGGTAAGGAACCCCGATAATATCATCTAAAGTTCCATAAGGAATTCTTTTTTGAACGCTTCCCAAAAAAGATTCGTTTTTACAAGTTATTTTAACAAAAGTAGTTGGAGCAAAATAAGCTTCCCATCCTAAAATTATACTTATTTGATAGATAAGCGCTTCAAGATGAGAAGTTCCAAGACGGATGTCCTTGTCCCTATCTTTCTTGGAACACCCTTTTAAAAAGCCTAAGGGTTTGCTAAATCTTGTAAAGGGAATGCCATGGTACTCGCTTACTTTATAAAGAGGGAAGACAAGGTTTAAGGTTTTATTCTTTAAAGGGACAAGCCTTTCTCTTAGAGAAGCTGCTTTATCGAGTTTCAGATCAAGCTTTTTTAAAAATGGCTTTTCTTCTTCAAAAAAAGTATCTTTTTTTTTCGCCTTATGGGCTTTACTAAACGTCTTGACTTTATTGTAGAGCTCCTCAAAAAAATCTTCTTTAGGAGGTTTTGTCGTTCCCTTTATCATTGATCTTATGAATTCAGATAATTTCTCTTTTTCAGTTGAGAGGAATTGATTTTCTTTATCGAAGAGGTGGATCGAAAGCATCAAATCGTATAGCCTTAGCTTTTTTTTTAAGGATTCTTGCACTTCGATTTGATGGATTTTTCTTGGATTTTTTCTTAATGAATCTTTTGTATCCTCATGCTGCAATAAATAGCACTCATCAAAATCTGAAAAAAATTTTTTCTCTATCCAAGAAAGGGTTTTATTAAGTTTAAATTGCGAATCAATTTTTTGAAATTGAGGGTCCGATTCAAAATTTTTTAAAAAATCAGAATAAAATAAAATTGAATGACTCATAGTTTACCTTATTGCGATTATTACTAATTTTCGAAGCCTTTATTTTTAATCCTACATAAAAAATTTATTTTACATAGAGTTTTTTGTAAAAGCATTGAGGGTTAACTAACTAGAAGGGCGATTGCTTAAGATTAAAAAAAAAGGCGGCCAAAGGGCCGCCTAAATCATTAATCTTTCTTAGAAAGATACGTTAATTCTTCCGCAAACTAAAATAACATCTTCGGAAATGGAAGAATTTTTATTGGTTGCATGATAGCTTGAAGGCGCAAAGTTAGCGGTCACAACTTTATCAGAGTAGTCCTCTTCGAAAGTAGTTTCTAACTCGGCTTCCTCGAAAGCCAGTGAGCATAATTTTGGACTCACGAGATAACTCCATACCCCTTTAAAGAGGCAGCGTTAAGGCTCTTGCCGTTCCAAGGAAATCATCTTAAAAACGTACAGATTACGTTCTGGATTGCATTTGAAGCAACTTAGTAACGTAAAATCAGCCTTGTATAATTTTTCAATTCCTTAGGTTTAACGCCTAAGGCTTTCTGTCTTATAGGTTTCATAGCCCCAAGTTAATTCGTGGTTTTAGAGCTTCTTTACCATAGTAAAGTTTAAAAGCCACAATCCACCCCCTTTTTGCTCGATCTGTCCACTTTTGGGGCCTAAATCTCTTCTTTTTTACAAGAAAGAGAGCATAAAGCTTAACTAATGCCTTTATCACTTATATGTTGAAAAAAGCAATCGTAATTTGTAAATTTTGAACTTAAAAAATGGCAAGTAATAAAATTGGAGCTATAACTTCAATTTCGAAATAAAGCAAAAAGACTAGCGGACTTATTTAGCTTTCAATGCATCTATTAGTTTTGCTTCACCTTGCGTAAATTTATCCCCGATCTTTGAAAGGGGAGAATCTTTATCTTTTAAAAGAGCTTCTACTTCAGATCCATAAGTGCTTGGTTGATTAAGAGCCATTTCAATAAAGCTGAGTTGAAGCAGATTGTAAGCTTTGAGGTACTCTGTCTCTTGATCTTGGTTTTGCGAAAGTAACACTAACAGTTTTTTTTCGAGATCGGCTGCTTTTGCAAGATCCTGATTTGCCGCCAATTGACTGGATTCACTTAATGTGCTGTATAAATTTAAGCCTCTTGCGATAAGAGTTTGAATGCCTTCTTTTAAATAGGGAGCGGCTTCTTTCGATTCTCCTAAAAGCATTAATAATTGTCCGAGCAAGCCATTATATTTTGTTGTCAATTCAGGATGCTTCTCAAGAACGTCCTTTAATTGCTGGTAGGATTTAAGGGCAGTATCTCTGTCTCCCTTAATGGAAGCTGTTTTCATCTCTGTAAAATAAGTGTCCGCTGCAATATAATCTGACTCAGCTTTTAAGCCGGCTGTAAAAAAATATTTTGCTCCAATAATGAGAAGCAGCATAGCTAGGCCAAATGCTAGTAAAATATTCTTAGAATTTTTTTTCAGCCACTCCGGATCAAAAGTGTCTATAAAAGATTCTTTAATAGGGAATTCGGATTTGTAATTGGAGGATGCTGCTTTCATACTAAAATTTTTGTTTTGTTTTTTTTAGCAAGTATAGAAAATTTCCCATTAAAAAAAACCATGAATTTCTTTTTTAGCCATGATTAACAGCATTTTCGTGATTAACAGCAATTTTTTTAAAATTTTAAAGGTCGAGAAGATTAAACGCTTATGAAAGATGAACCAATGGATGAAGATTTAAAGATTATTTCATTACAAAAAATTTCAGTAAGTTCGTATCAGCCAAGAAAAAGCTTTAACGCTAAAGATATTCAAGAACTTGCCGATTCGATTGAATCCGTAGGCCTTATCTCACCTCTTGTCGTCAAAAAAATTGAGAATGACCACTATGAGCTTATCGCAGGGGAGAGAAGGCTTCGGGCACTTCATCTTCTGAAAAGAAAAGAAGCTCCTTGCTTTATTCGAAAAATAGACGATCTTTCAAGTGGAGCTGCTTCCTTAATTGAAAATATTCAAAGAGTGGATCTTTCCCCAATAGAAATTGCCAAAAGCATAGACAAATTAATTCAGCAATTTAAACTCACCCAAAAAACAGTTTCTGAAAAAATTGGTAAAAAGCGTTCTACGGTCGCTAACTATCTCAGGCTTTTGACCTTGCCGGCACACATACAAGATGGGATAACAAGCGGTCTTTTTACAATGGGACATGCAAAAGCTCTTCTTTCCCTTGAAAAAGAAGATGAAATGGAATTGTTTTATGAAACGGTTTTGTCTGAGAAACTCTCTGTTCGAGAAGCGGAAAAAAAAGCAGATCAATTTAAGGATAAAGCTAAAAAGAATAAGCTTAGATATAGAACTAAAGATTTTTTCCTTGAAGATCTTCAAAATAAGATTCAAGAAAAGTATGGCACTAAAGTTGTGATTCAAGAAGAAGGCAAGAAAGGCAAAATTACAATTTCTTACTTCAATTATGATGATCTTGATCGCATTTTAGCTTTGATGGGTTGTAAAGAAGATTCATTTTAGAAGGCAAATGAAGTTTTAAAAGAACTCTATTGAAAGAAGTCGCCGAAAAGGCTTATAAAATAGATTTTAATTTAAGTCATTTTTTTTATGAGCTTAGACTTTTTTTGGACAGTTATTGCGATATCTTTGGCTCTTCTCGGCTTTTTTCTTTACAAGCTGAAAAACTCCTTTGAAGCACCCGGCGTTTATTTATCCACCGTTCAGGCGTTCTCCTCAAATAAGACCTTTAAAGAAAAGTATTATTGGCTTCCGGAAGCCATTGCGTATCTTAGCTTAGCAACCCTTCTAATGGCATTAGCCGGACCCCACTTAGAAAAGACGATTCAATTTCAGCAAAAAGAGGGGCTTCCCCCGCCCGCGCTTCAAAAAGGGTTGGCTATCTATCTGCTTTTAGATCACTCAGGTTCGATGTATCAAGAAGTTTCCGTGCCAAGCTCGACAGGCCTTCCTCAAAACATGAGAAAGATAGATCTTTCAAAGGAATTAACCAAAAAATTTGTTTTGGGCGATCCTAAACTTGGTTTAAAGGGTCGGGGATCTGATTTAATCGGGCTTGTCGCTTTTGCAAGAACCGCTCAAATTATTTCTCCTTTTTCGCTTGATCATGAGGCTATTGCCAATGAAATCGATCGGTTGACCATTAATCGAGATATCAACCAAATCGGCACATCCATCGGGTATGCCATTTTTAAGACGGTCAATGAAATAGCCGCAACCAAGCAATTTGCCAAAGAAATGGACAAAGAAAAAGGGTTTACTATTCTAAACTCAATTATCATTGTCATTACAGACGGGTTTCAAGAAACCAATCCAAATGATGAGAAGCACCCTTTAAGAAGCATTGATGTTTTTCAAGCCGCCGAAGCTGCCAAAAAAGAAGGGATTAAAATCTATGTTGTCAATATTGAGCCAAAGCTAAGTACGCCGGAATACGCATCCAATCGGGAACTTTTTAATTTAGTCACTAAGTATACCGGCGGGAAATTTTTTATGGTGGAAAGCGGGGGAAGCCTCGCTGATATTTATCGAGAAATAGACACGCTTGAAAAAAGCGAGGTGCCGGCTTTTCTAAAATCTAAAAAAAATGAGCCCACAACGTACACTGAAAAAAAATATTTTTCCTTTTTTTTAATGAAAGCGGCTCTTGGTTTGCTTTTGCTTCATCTCATCATAAAGCTATTTGTTATCAGCAGGGTACCCTAAGTGATTTTTGGCGCAAAAGAAAATATCTTCCTTTTTCTTATCCTTCCTTTCTTTATTTATTTTGTGTTTCGGGAATATAGAAAAAATGAAAAAATATTAGCCGCTCTTGGCGATTTAAAAATCCTAAAAAAAAGCTCGCTCCTTCCTTACCGATACTCTTATTTGATTCGCTTTTTCTTTCTTCTTCAATCGTTTAGCTTTTTAGTTTTAGCGTTAATGGACCCGAAAGGAAATCCCCATTATCCGGCAGGGGTTGAAAAGGCATTTGAGCAAGCCAAGGGCGGCGATGTTGAAATGAAATCGCAAGAGGTCGTCTTTCTTTTAGACCAATCAGCTTCCATGAATGTTGTAGATGGGCGTCAGAAAAAAAGCCGATTGGAGAATGCTAAAACCGTTATCGATGATGTCGTAAGGCAGTTAAACGGGGAGCAGATCTCTCTTTATGTCTTTTCAAATAATCTAGAGAGAAAAATCGCCAGCACTATCGACTATTTCTATTTTAGGCTTCATTTAAGAGAAGTTGGAAAAAAGGAGTTTGAAAGAGGGGGCACAAGCCTTATAAAAACCATGTCCCAGCTTGTCAAAGAAATGAGTCAAAAAAATAGAACGCTTCCCGCCACTATACTTCTATTTTCAGATGGCGAGGAAACAGAAGCTAGCGCGAATCCTTCAATTTGGAAAACCTTGGCGCAATCTTCTAAAAATGCGCTGCCTTTTAGGGTATTTGCAGTTGGCATGGGGACAGAATCAGGAGGGGTTGTTCCGGATGTTGAATATCAGGGAAAGAAAGTCACCTCCAAACTCGAACCAAAGGTCCTTGAAGAAATTGCGAGAGCTTTTAAGGGAAGGTATTTCGCTTCTGAAAACTATTCCTCAGCAGCCCTTGCGGCAGCCCTTATTAAAGAAATCCGCTCGAAGGAATCCTTTAAAGTAAAAAAAGAAGCTGTTGATAATAAACCTTTGCCTGTCGTTTACGATCTCTACTTTCAATACCCCCTTTCGTTATCGATCTTTTTCCTCATTCTGTATTTATTTACGCCCCCTATTCCCAAACTGAAAAAGAGCTTTTTGATTCTTTTGTTGATGTCAGCCTCCCAATTGCAAGCTGTTAATGAAGGCACCATAAAGGCTAAAAACTATGCCGAAGCCAATATGCCGGAAAAAGCAAGCGCTTCTTTGGAAGCTGAAATTCAAAGAGAAAAAGAACCTTGGAAAAAAGCCATTTTAAGATATAACCAAGGGGCTTCATACATGTATTCGAAAGAAAAGAGGCCCGCAAGAAAATACTTTTTGGAAGAGCCCCTTAGTAAAGAAACCTTTCCCCCTCTTACATTGAGGGTCAAAATAAATGAAGCCCTTATTGCTTTAGAAAATTTAATGCTTTTGCAAGAAAAAGCCGGGTCAAGGGGGGAATTTAGAGAAGCAGACTTTTATGCAGCGGAAGGTTTGTATAAACATATTTTAGAATCTTTAAAAGATGCCAGAACACTTGATTGCGAAACTCAAAAGCTTAAAGGGGCTAAAAATTGCCTTCCGACAAAATATTTGCAAGAAATAGAAAATAAAGCTCGAGAGCTTCATTTAATTATCAGAGACCAATCTTACATGGCAGCTTTTGAGAAAATGCCTTTAACCGATGTAAGCTTAAGGCTTCTTGGCATTATCAAAAGAATGAAATTAAGGCTCTCCCATCTTGAAAAAACGATCCCGAATCAAGAAAAAAATCAACTGCTAACCTCTGAAAAAGAATTTGCCGAAGGGCTTCTTCCCTTTTGGGATCTGTATTCAAAAAGGCTTAGCACTCTAAGAGGAGAAGCGAATCAAAGAGTTGAGGGTTTAAAAGCTAAAGATTCTTTCAATCAATTTATCCAAGCCCTAAGTGGAAGCGATTTAAAGACAAGCCTATCTTATCTATCAAAAACTGAGCAAACCTTGCAAAATACCCTAAAATCAAGTTTTGGAGAAAGTAGAGCGCTTGAAGCTTTAAATGTTTTAATTGATAGCTATGAAAGCTTGGAAGAGGAAGGTTTTTTAAGAATTGGGAGTTTGCAAGCTTTGTTGGATTTGCAGGAAGAATCTCTTTTAAGCCTAAAGGAAAGAGAGCTAATAGGCTTTGAATTTTTAGAAACTTCCACTAAGCTTCTTCGTTTGAGTATCCTCAATCAATCAGAAGAAAACTATCGAGAGAGTGAATTTTTTTTTCAAGGGGCCCAATTTTTCTTACAATTGTTCATGTATAAGAATACGGAGCTTAAAAATTCCCCTAAAGAAATTCTTGTTAAATTGCTTAAAATGGTTTGGTCTTTTAGGGAAATGTATCGAAATTATGATATGATAGATAAAAAAGAGGAGCCTAATCAACTTTTATGGAGTGTTTATTTTAGCTTACAAGCTATAGAAGATGATTTTGATGAAGCTGTTTTATTGATTCAAACACTTGGGTTTAATGAAGATTATAGTGGAAAGGATCGCTGTCAAAGCGTCCCTTGGGATGATGTCAATCCTTTATTTGATCAAGGAAGGCTTTTTTTAACGGAAGCATCAAGCCGAATGAAGCCTATCTTAAAAAAACTTGAGGATTTACTCTATATCGACCAAGCTATCTTTAGCTTTAAAGATGCGCTTGAAGCGATAGATCATCCTAAAGGCGGCAACGGGTGCAAAGGATCCCCTCAAAAGAAAAAAGAAGAAGAGGAGCCGGAAGAGTCGGAAGCTCCAAAGCCCTCAGATCAGCAAGAAGAGGATGTCCTTAAAAATCTTATGGAAATGGAACAAGAAGATGCAGGATTTAGAGAAGAAAAAGCGGAGCCTCCTAAAGGGGTAGAAAAGCCATGGTAAGAAGTAAAAATAAACTAATATATCCAACCTTTTTGCAAGTTTTTTTGCTTTTTGGGTTATTTTTTATGGCCAATACGCTTGATGGCGAAGAGCCTAAAATAACCGTAAGCTTTTATGACGAAACTTTAGCTCCAGGAAAGCCTGTTCAAGGGCTAATTACAATCATGCATTCCGATAAGGATGCCATTCCGCTAGAAAGCTTTAAATTAAAAGATCAAAAGTTAAACCCCACTTTCCTTAAGAAAACCGAAGTCGGCAATGGATTAGTTATTTCTCTTTATCAATTTGCTATAGCTTCAAGACAAAAGGGTTTATATGTTTTACCTCCCATAAAAGTTAAAGTCGGCGCTCAAGAATTTCAAACGCCTTCGATGACTTATGAAATAAAGCCCGATGGGTCAAGCGGAGAATCACCTAATGCGACGGCTAAAACTAAAGATGGGGATCCCATCATTTTCGCATTAAAATCCTTTGTAGACGGAAAGTCAGAGCTTTACCCCGGGCAAAAAATTATCGTTGGCTATTTCTATATTTTTAATAATAACATTGAAATTACAAAAGAAACGCTTCCTCTTTTTGAAGCCGGAGAGTTTAAGAAAGTCGGGGCTCAGCAAGTGAGCAACTATAAGCAAAGCGGACTTGGCATTAGGCAAATCGCGCAAGAATTAAAAGCCGATAAACCTGGAAATTATCGTTTGGGGCCTTCAATTATTGAAGGTAAAGTTTATAGAACTTCCAGCAGAACAGGAGAGAAAGAATACATAAGCGATGTCATAAGAGCTGAAGCACCGGCTGTTAATTTGCTAGTAAAATCCTTTCCGGATAGAGGAAAACCTGCTTCTTTTAATGGAGCTATTGGCGAGGACTTGCAATTCAAAGTTGAAATTCAAAGCCTTCCGGAATTAAGTGTGGGTGATAAACTTACCCTTTCACTTGCCGTAACCGGGAAAGGCGATTTTGAATCGCTTCCAATGCCTGATGTCTGCTGCCAACCGGGATTTCCCGGAAAATTCAGATTAAGCGATTTTCCGCCTGCTGTCACAGTTAAAGGATCGACCAAGTATTTTGTTGTTGAGATGACGCCGCTTTCATCCTCCATTAAAGCCATTCCTCCGATAGAATTCAGCTATTTCAATTTAAAGACGGAAAGCTACACGACTCTAAGGAGTGCTCCCATCCCAATAAAGGTGCACGAAGCGCCAAAAGGCGCTATTGCCCCTGAAGGGCCTACAGAAGAAAATAAAGATGAGAATAAAATTTGGAGTGAGCCCAAAAACACTCCCGAAGCTTTAGAAATTTCCTCGATTTATCCCATAACTAAAGAAGATTTGACTTCTCGATTTTTGGGAACTTTAAGCGCTATATGGCTTATTCCCATGGGTCTTTTAGCTCTCTATCTGCAAAGTCAATTGAAAAGAAGAAGAAATAAGCCGGGTGTGGAAAAGGTCAGTAAAAAGCCTCAAGAAATATTAAATGAAGCTGATAAGACAAATTTACATGCTCTAATAGAGAAATCTCTTATGCAGGCGCTTTTTGAAAAAGGCTTGGTTAGCAGACAAGATTTATCGCCTCATGAGTTAGATGAAAGAGGGATTACAGGTGAAGTTAGAGCCTTTTTCGAAGATTTAGAAGAAGCTAGGTTTTCAGGTAAAGAACACCTCAGTTATGAAGCTCAAAAGCAAAAAGCCTTAGAGTTGCTTGATAAAATTAAAAAGGCTGACTAAAAAAATAGGAAACCCTAAATGAACGTTTTAAAGAGCCCTTTAATCATCATTGCCGGATTAGCTTTTATAATCATTCCTATTTTTCTTTTTTTCATGAGCCCAAATCTTGAGACAAAGCTTCAAGAAGCAGGTACTAGATATAGGAGTGGAGAATCGGCGAAAACAGTAGCAGAAAGAGAAGAAAATTTTAATATAGCCCTTAAAAATTATCTTGAAGTTGAAAAGGAGAATGATCTTCGTTACTCGAATGGAAAGCTTTATTATAATATTGCCAATTCTTTTTTTAATTTAGATGAGTTTGCTTACGCTGTTTACTACTATTATAAAGCAATAGCTCTTCGACCGCTTGATGAAAAAGTAGAGAGGAATTTAGCAGTGGCTTTAAACAAATTAGGGTTAAAGGAAGAGCCTAATGACTCTTTAAAAGTAATCACCTTTTTTTCACCGCTTACAAGAAAGCTGCAAACTTTTTCACTTTCTTGGATTCTTTTTGTTGTTTTAGCAAGCCTTTATATCTGGAAAGAAAAACCGATTTATAAACAGTTGGCAGGAACTTTTTTGATGGTATCCGCTCTTGCATTGTCTTGGATAATTTTTTCAGCTCTTTTTTCACCCAAAGAAGGTGTTTTAATACAAGGTGTAGAGTTAAAGATGGATGCAGGCGATCAATTTGCAGCTGTAAGAGAAGAGCCCTTATCGGCAGGTCTAAAAGTTAAAATATTAGATTTTGATAAGGAGAGGGAATATTATAAAATAGAGACTTCGCAAGATGAAATTGGTTTTGTCCCAAAGAATACGTTAAGAGTTATTTGAACCTAATCGATAGCAAAACTATCCTGATATTGATATCCAAACTCTTCAAAAATAGGGTGCTTTAACCCTAGGTTATCCGCTTTCTAAGCCATCAAAAACGGGATGGTCTGAATCTGCCCAATCCATATACCCAAGAATTGAATCTGAACTTTTAAGAACCTAAGATCCATGTTTCAAATCTTTATGGAGAAATTTTAAATGGCCTTTAAACTGAGATTAAAATGAAGCTTAAGATAAGACTCTTTTTATTCTCCCTCCCGATAGTCTTATTTTAGGAAAGGAGGAAAATCGGGTTAATATACCCCCCTTCTCTAAAATTAAAGAAGGCACGATAAGTTGAAGTCCTTGTCGAAAAATCCCTTGAAGGGTTAATGATATAATAAAAATAATTTTAGAGGATTGACCGTGGATATTTCTTATATATTAGCTAGAGTTCTTGGAGTTACTTTGCTTGTTCTCTATGGTGGACTGATATTGAATCAGAAGTTATTTAGAAGCTTTGCAGATAGTGTCTTAAGCCACCCGATTCTTCTTTTTATAACTGGGTTTATCGGTGTCGTTTTAGGCTTGTTAATGATTCAAGTGCATAATATTTGGGTTTTTGACTGGAGGGTGATTATTACTTTCTTTGCGTGGTGGCTTTTCCTATCGGGGGCGCTTCGAGTTTTATTTCCTGAATTTATCCTGAACACCTTCCATAGTTTTTTTAAAGCTTCTCCAGAGTTTATTTATTTCATAGGAGCCGTTTTTTGCCTATTAGGTGCTTTTTTAACCTATATGGGGCTGACACCCTATCTTCACCAAATGTGATCATTTACAGGTGATTGATAAAAAAGGCTTTAACCTCTGATTGCCCCTAATCTCGCTTGATGCTTCATGTTAAACCGCGATCTGCTTTTTTAAAATGAAGCATCAAGCGACTAACTTATAAGGTAACCCCTAGGACTAGAGAAAAGATATTACGTTCGTTAGGCAAATCATCTACAGTTAAAACAGTATCATATCTTTCGGCTATGTCTCGACATGACCTTCCAAGAAGCCTATTGCTTAACTATTAGCGCTTGCCTAGCGGATTAGGGCGGTAACCCAGGGGTTTAAGGCAAAATGCAATGGTATGTGTGATCCATTTTTTCGGTCCCTTTATCAAACACTTCTCTTTTTGGAGGCGTTTCCTCGCAAATTTTTTGTGCGTAAGGACATCTTGTCCTAAAAGGGCACCCGCTTGGCGGATGGACGGGAGAGGGGATTTCGCCTTCAAGTAAAATCCGGCTTTTTTCCTCCGAAGGATGCCTTTTTGGCACAGCCGAGAGAAGAGCTTGAGTATAAGGGTGTTTTGGATTTGAAAACAACTCGTCAGAAGAGGCGCATTCCATAACCTTGCCAAGGTAGAGGACAATAACTTTGTCAGAGATATGTTTCACAAGCTCAAGGTCATGAGCAATAAAAAGATAGCTTAGCTTAAGCTCTTCTTTCAAATCGTTAAATAAATTTAAGATCTGAGCTTGATAGGAAACATCAAGGGCCGATAGCGATTCATCTGAAATAAGCAATTTTGGCTTTAGGGCAATCGATCTGCCGATGCAAATACGCTGCTGTTGTCCCCCTGAAAATTCATGAGGGTATTTATCGAGCGCTTCTTCACTTAAACCGACTTTATGAAGGGCTTCTAAAGAAAGAGATCTTGCTTCATCTTTATTACTTGCAAGCTTTAGAAGCAATATGCCTTCGCTAATTGTTTCGGATATAGTTTTTCTCGGATTTAACGACGCATACGGATCTTGAAAAACCATTTGCGTATTTCTTCTAAAAAAAGACTTTTCTGCCGGGGTAAGGGATTGAATATTTTTTCCTTCAAAATATATTTCTCCGGATGTCGGTTCTATAAGCCCGGCAACCATTCTTGCAAGAGTGCTTTTCCCGGATCCTGACTCACCTACTAAACCAACGACCTCTTTTTCTTTTATCTCAAAGCTGACGTTGGAAACAGCTTTTACAGAAGCGACCTCATGTCTAATGATTCCTGAGTAAATAGGAAATTTTTTATAGAGGCGGCTTGCTTGCAATAAAGACGGCTTGTCAGACATGATTCCCGCCCTCTAATTTTTTTTGGCTTTCTTCTGTCCCATCAAGAAGCCAACACCTTGCATGATGGAGTGGCCCGCCGGGGGCTTTAAACGAAGGGGGGGCATGGCTAACACATTTTGGCATTTTAAAAGGGCATCTTGGGTGAAACCGACAGCCTGTCGGGTAATGGGTGATGGGCGGCACGGAACCTTTAATGGCAGGAAGTCTTGTGTCCCTTGAAGTCGAAAGGCTTGGCCTTGATTTAAACAGCCCTTGCGTATAGGGGTGAGCCATATGATCGAAGATATCGAAAGAAGTTCCTTCTTCAATTTTTTGGGAAGCATACATCACAACGACTGAGTCTGCAAGTTCAGCTACAATTCCCATGTCATGGGTAATGAGAAGTAAAGCCATGCCTTCTTCTTTTTGAAGCTTTCGAATTAATTCGAGGACTTGAGCTTGAATTGTGACATCAAGGGCTGTTGTCGGCTCATCTGCAATAAGAATGTCCGGTTTGCAAAGAAGCGCCATGGCAATCATGACCCTTTGTCTCATACCGCCCGATAGTTGGTGGGGGTAATCAAAAATACGCTCTTCAGGGTTTGGAATCCCCACTTGTTTTAAAGATTCAATAATTTTGAGATAAGCTTGCTCGCCTTTTAACGAAAGATGTATTTCAACCACTTCCAGAAGTTGATCTCCAATGGAATATACCGGGTTTAGAGAACTTAAAGGGTCTTGGAAAATCATGGCCATTTTTCCGCCGCGAATGGATCTCATTCTTTTTTCGGAAACTTGGGTTAGATTTTCTCCTTTGTAAAGAATCTCTCCTTTTGAAGGGAGTGCCGGAGGAGTTGGAAGAATTCGCATTAAAGATAAAGCGGTTAGGGATTTTCCGCAGCCTGACTCCCCGACAAGCGCCAAAGTTTTGCCGCGAATTAAGTCAAAATTCATATTATCGACGACAGCATAATTTTTCCCTTGTATGGAAAGCTCAACTGTCAAGTCTCTTACTTTTAATATGGATTCTTCCATAGGCCGATAGTTCCAAAAAAAATTACTAAAAAAGATAAAAGTTTCTCTATGATCCTACCTTTTTTTAATTCTTTCGCCAACCTTCTTTATAGGCTTCTTTCGAATTTCTTTATTTTTATAAACAAATTTTTTTTTGCAAAAATAAATTGCTTATAGTTTAAGATGTGTTAAAAAAAACCTCAACTTTATGGCATAACTCTTTAAAAAATATGTTAACGATATTAAAATTGTTTGGTCGATCCCCATTTGAACCTTTAAAGGCTCATATGGATAAAATTGCAGATTGTGTTTATCACCTCGTCAAAATGTATGAGGCGTTAGCCAATAATAATGAAAAAGAGGTCTTAGACTTAGCAGACCTTATTTCCCATCTTGAACATCAAGCGGACCTTATTAAAAATGATATAAGAAATCATTTACCGAAAAGCCTTTTTCTTCCTGTCGATAAAAGCCATTTGCTTGAGCTTTTAAGTTTGCAGGACGGGATCGCAGATGCAGCTGAAGATGCAGCGGTTTTAACAACTTTAAAACCGATTGTTTTTTTAGATACCTTTAAAGATGAATTTTTTAGCTTTTTACAAAAAAATATCGAGACCTTTGATGAGGTAAGACTCATTATCAACGAAATGCATGATCTTTTGGAGGCCTCTTTTGGCGGTGCAGAAGCTGAAAAAGTGAGTTCATTTGTGGATAGGGTGGCGTATAAAGAGCATGAAGCGGATTTAATTCAAAGACAGCTTTTAAAAAAGCTTTTTGCATCCGAGAATGAAATGACCTACACCACTTTCCATGTTTGGCAAAGATCCATTGAAGCTATTGGGGGAATTTCCAATTTATCAGAAAGGCTCGCCCTGAGGGTAAGAAGAATGTTAGAAATAAAATAGGTAAAAAAATAATTTAAAAAAACGATGGATCACGAAATAATACTTATCACTTTAGTCGCTTTGGCAGGCCTTTATATGGCCTGGAATATTGGCGCAAATGATGTCGCGAATGCCATGGGCACCTCTGTTGGATCAGGCTCTTTAACTCTAAGACAAGCCGTCTTTATTGCAGCGGTTCTTGAATTTACAGGAGCCCTTCTTTTTGGCTCGCATGTTTCAGATACGATTCAGCAAGGGATTGTGAATCCCTCCATTTTTGCTTTTGAGCCCATGAACTTTGTAAAAGGCATGTTGGCTTCATTAATAGCGGCTGGAATTTGGCTTCAAATAGCTTCTTACTATGGCTGGCCGGTATCTACGACTCATTCGATCATAGGAGCGATTGTAGGATTCGGAGCGATAGTTGGCGGCTTGGATGCCATTTATTGGAAAAATGTTTTCTTTATTGCCACAAGCTGGATTTTATCGCCTATTCTTGGCGGGATAGTTGGGTATCTTGTCTTCATTTGGTTAAGAAAAGTTGTTTTTTATGCTTCCAGTCCTATTGCAGCCACCAAAAAAATAGTTCCTTGGCTTGTTTTAATTTTTCTTGGCACCATTTCGCTCATAATTATGTTTGGCGGGCTAAAGAATTTGAATATCCACTTAAACTTGGTAGAATCCATTTTTTTTAGTCTTTTATTAGGATCTATCGGCGCATTTATCGCTTTTTTCCTTGTAAAAGACCTTCCGAATAAAAAAATTGGGGCTTCTCTAAAGCCTGACACAAGTCAAGAAGCCATTCAAGACCTTGAAAAAGCCAAAAAGTACCTTTTCGCCGCCCGCGAAAAAACCAAAGGGTCTACATCATATCAAGTGGGGATAGCCCTTGATGAATTAGAGCATTTATCGCATTCCATGGAGCAAGATGACCAAGCAACGCCTTCTGAATATGAGCTTGTTGAAAAAGTATTCGGCTACCTTCAAATTATGAGCGCCTCTTTTATGGCTTTTGCTCATGGCGCGAATGATGTCGCGAATGCCATAGGACCTGTTGCTGCAGCTTTTGTTGTTTTAAAAACAGGTAAAATACCTACCTCCAGTATGGCAATCCCTATATGGATTTTAGCCCTAGGAGGGCTAGGCATAGTAGCCGGCCTTGCTACTTGGGGATGGCGTGTGATTGAAACTATAGGAAAAAAATTGACCGAGTTGACCCCTTCCAGAGGCTTTGCGGCGGAATTCGGCGCGGCTTTGACAATTGTCTTTGCTTCAAGGCTCGGTCTTCCTATTTCTACAACCCACACACTAGTTGGAGCGGTTTTAGGCATCGGCCTTGCAAGGGGAATTGAAGCGCTTGATCTAAGCACTACAAGAGATATCGTAGTCTCTTGGATAGTCACGGTGCCGGCCGGGGCTTTAATATCAATTGCGGTTTACTATCTTTTGTTGTTTATACCAACTTAAACCCGTGATTAACGCCCTAATCCGTGGCCAACCGCTGTAGATGGATGGCAAATTTTTAGCTTTCCGGTGAAGGGAATGTTTCCTTTCATTCCCGATACGAAAGATGAAAAAGATGAGATTCAGCTATCAGATGATTGGTCACGAGCGATATCTTCCTTTTTTACGAATGGAAAAATATCATGAATGAACAAGCTATAGCAATTTTCTTTCATCTAGCGATGAAATCGTAAAATCATTCGGTTTGTCTGATGATCCCCACTACAAAATGACCCTAGCGAAAGGTAATGACCTTTGCTTTGATATCAGCCCTCGCATTAGCACGTTAGATTCGTGCAACATGCCCTTGTCTCCATGTCGTTTAAGTATTTTCCAAACATAATTAGCCATAGTCGTTTAGTTAGACGCCTTCATGCTATTCAAGAAAACATGGGGTGGATGATTTTTTATGTACTTCAAATGTATCTTTCGTAAGTTTGAGGGTGAAGTTTTTATTGTCGATAGCTTTTCTGTAAAGGCATATGAAAATCATAAAAGTTTTCGAGCCAAAATTTTTAAAGGAAAAGAATTTCACGGATATACGGCTTCAAAAAAACAATATTTTTTTGGAATCAAAGTTCATATGATTGTTGACGAAATAGGAATACCAATTGAATTCTGTATTACTCCAGGAAGCACATCTGGCATAGAGGCTTAAAAGAGCTTCCTTGCGAGCTTCCAAAAGGGTTTATGTTGTTTGCTGATAAAGCATCCAATAGTTGTACACTTGAAGATGATCTGCAAGAAATGGCAGAAATAAGACCGGTTCCAAGACGGAAAAGCAACTTAACCCAAGCAGCATTCACCAAGTTTAGATGTTATCTTAAGGAAGAAACCGCATTGAAACTGTTTTTAGCAGCATTTTAAGCAGAATACCTAGATATATTCCTGCTAGAAGAGAGAAAGGGTTTTACCTTAAAATTTCATTCTTCATTATCGCTCATTTATTTAGCATTTTAAACGTAAGTTAGTCTCTTCTAGGCTGATTCTAACAACGCCTCTAACTAATTTCATTTGCCTCGCTAAGATGAAAAAGCTTGGCTTCGGCTACGGAAATACGCATCCACCTCCTTAGAATCAGCTTAGAAGCGAGATTGGGACGAAAATCGCGGGTTAAAGCTTTGGAAAATTAGAGGACCGGTTAGATCAAAGCCGAGACGTTAGTCTCGGCGTTAACTTCCCAAGTTTTCAAAGTGAAGGAGCCTTTTCCTTCAATATTTTAGCCAATAAAAATTCTATCTTACTTACTTTTTCGACATCAATGCCTGTCCTGAAGTTTGATTTTTCAAGGAAAGTCAGTAAATGCATGGCATTTAGATTGCCTTCAGTATTAGCAATAGATGGGCATCCGCCGATCCCGTTGATAGTGGTATCGAATTTACGGGCCCCTTGTTCTAGCGCTGCGGCCACTCTTTCTAAATCATCGCCATGAAAGTGATGGCCAAGCTTTTTAACTGCTTCTTTTGGATTTCGGGAGCGTTCTCTAATGGCTTGAATGGTTTCATAAACCCGTTTTGCAGAGGCTTTTCCATTAGTATCGCTTAACACAACCTCTTGAGCACCCATATCGAATAGTTTTTGTGAAAAGCTTGCGATTTCATCAACGGTTAGCTCTTCATCTTGAAATCCGCCGTAAGCAAAAGAGAGATAAACCCTATTCGGAAGGTTAAGTGAAGCTAATCGTTTTATAAGAGAGCCTGTCCTCTCTAAAGAGGTTTGGACGCTGCAGTTCGTATTTTTTAACGCAAATCCGGCAGAGGCGGTTGTGATAAGGGAGACTCTTAGGGGTAAATCTTTTCTAGACTCATAAAGGGGGATAAGGCGCTCTAAGCCTTTTTCATTCGGGACTAAAATATCGAAGGTTTCTCCATTTTTGGAGGTTAACCCTTTAAAAACTGATTCAGTATTAGCCATGCTTACCAAGTTTTTTACAAGACTGCCAAATTCAATATGAGGATAGCCGGCCTCAGAAATTGCTTCTATGAGCGCAAGCTTATCTTCTGTTGAAATAATTTCTTTTCGTTTTTGCAAACCATCTCTTGTCGTTGAGTCGAGGGTCATAACAGATTCTTTTGGGATGCAGTTTAGACTTTTAAGCAAAGGGAGATGAGGAATATTGTACGATCGGCCTTTCCAAGTGGTTTTGGTTTGACACCCAAAAAGCGCTGTGGTTAAGGAGGGGCTGGATAACCTTTGTAAATTTACCCGTAAGCAAGATGAAACTTTCGTTTTCGGCTGCATATAAAGTCCTCTTTTTTATATAGAATTCGTATTTCGGAGTGGTTCTAAAGAAAAAAGAAAAAAGAATGTTACCAAAAAAATCTTCTTTTTTAGAATGGCTAAAACAGCCCAGAGAATGGTCAATATAAATTTTTAAAATGAATAGTTTTATTAATTGAATATTAAAGAATCTAATTGTATTATTTTTTGTTAAAATGGTTGAAACTTTTCAATTAAAATTCATAAATAAAAACTCTTTTATTTTTTTACTAACATTTTAACAGGTAATTTGTTATGCCTAGTCTGTCGGTTATAGAAAAGAGTTAAAAAGCTTTGGTTATGGAAAAAGGGTTTAACCTAAAGACACTCGTTCAAGAAAAAACTCGCCTTGCTTTTTTATGGACAAAGATTTTAGACACTCCCTTTTGGGCGATGTTTAACATGCTGCCTTTTATTTTATATAAGGATTTGCAAGCCTCAAGCTTTGAAATTGCCGTTATTATTGCTCTTAAGCCCTTATCTGCGATTATTTCCATGTACTGGAGTGATCACTTAAGCAAAAAAGGCTGGAGTTTAAAAAATAATATTCTTCTTAGCAATTTAATCAGACACCTTCCCTTTTTCTTATTCCCATGGGTCTCCAATCCTTGGTTTTTTATTTTTGCTTTCGGTCTTAATATGGCTCTTTATAGGGGAGCGCAGCCTGCCTGGATGGAAATTTTAAAAGTAAATCTGCCGGGAGTTGCTAAAGAAAAGACCTTTGCTTTCGGTTCGGCTTTAGGGTACATAGGGGATGCCATCATTCCCTTTGTCATTGGCATGGCTTTAGATGGGGTTGAGCAAGGATGGCGATATATTTTTCCGATCACGGCCTTAATCTCCCTTTTTCCTTTAGTTTTTCAATGGCATATTCCCCTTAAGGAAGATTTAGAGCTAAAAGCAAACCCCATAAAAAGCTCTCTTAAAGACCATGTTGTTTCCCCATGGAAGAGCACTTTCCAATTAATTAAAAAAAGAAGAGATTTTGCCTATTTTCAAATCGGCTTTATTCTTGGAGGCTCGGGACTAATCATCATGCAGCCTGCGCTGCCGGCTTTTTTCTTTGATAATTTAAAGTTGTCCTATACGGAGCTTGCAGTGGCTTTAACTTTTTGCAAAGGGATTGGCTTTGCCCTCTCAACCCCTTTTTGGACAAGGTTTATCGGAAGGGAAGATATTTTCCGATTTACAAGCCATGTCATTGCTATCGCCGCCCTTTTTCCATTCTTCCTTCTTTTTGCGAAATTCAATTTGATCTGGCTCTATCTTGGATATATCGGATACGGTATTATGCAAGCCGGAAGCAATTTGAGCTGGAATATGTCGGGCCCGATTTTCTCTAAGGATGAAGACAGCTCTCTATTTACAACGGTTAATGTTGTGACAGTCGGCCTAAGAGGCCTTGTAGCCCCGGCTCTTGGAAGCATTTTGAATTCTTACTTTGGCTCCCAAGCTCCGCTTATCGGAGGAGCCCTCCTTTGTCTTTTGGCTACAGAAAGACTATTCTCCTATAGCCGAAAGCTTGGGTTTAGTAAAAGACAAGCCTAAGGCAAGATCGTTAGGTTTTGGTGAAGTGGCGTGCGTGCGCGTATTCTTCAAGTTCATTGATAAGGTTATTGATCTCGGAAAAATGCTCTTCGAAGTCTTCGCCAAAAAGAAGGATGTCTTCTTCCAGTCTTTTTGCGAGCAGCTTCTCAGCTTCTAAGATATTATTAGGGGGTGTTTCACACTCTCTTATAAAATCGACAGCCTGTTTAAAAGCTGCGGCTTGTACTGTCCTTTCATGCAGGGTAAGAAGAGGGGGGCAAAACTCAAGTGTTTCTCCGGCTTCCTGAATAAAAATAAAAAGGATCGATTGTTCAAAAATTTTTCCAAGTAAATGCACAAAATCGATCGCTTCTTTAAAGGGGAAAAGATATTTTTTCTTTTCGGTTAGATCGAATAAAGCCTCTTCGTACACCTTTTCTAAAAAGAAATAAAGAGGAAGATACCCCTCAACCTTAGTTTGAAGCATGATTTCTTTATCAAAAGTTCTTTTCTCCAAAAGTTTTTCGTGAATAGAGGCGATCACTTGATTTTCAAACAAAGAATAGGTTTGAGAGAGGGTATTAAAAGCCTCTTTTTCTTCGGCTATTTTTCCAAAAAAAAGATCTAGAATCTCAAGGCTTTTTTCTTGGCTAATCAGAGATTCCGGGACTAGCTTTAAAAACTGCGAGGCCAATTTTTTGTGGAGGTTTAAAAAATAGGTTTTATTTTTTTTGAACGCCTCTTCTTTAAGTTGAAGAGATTTTTTAGCTAAAGTGTTCAAACGCCCCTTAGGCAAAAGAGCGATAGCGACAGCGTTTTTCTTCTCATGGAACTGTTTGAATAAGGGAAGAAATTCAGGCCTGAGAGGGCAATTTGGAATAAAGCAATTGCTTAAAGCCCAACCCGCATATTGTTTTGGATGGGGGTAGCCGCTTTGCATGGACCTTCTTAACATTCTAAACGTTTGAGGAACACTTCTTAAAGAAGCTCCTTGCTTTCTTATAAACTCGCCTGAGAGTTCAATTTCTTCCCCGGGGAGCGGCAATAGGGTTTGTGAAAGCACTACCGTTTCTTTATCGGCAAGCCCTGAAAATTGCACCGGGACCTTAGCAAGATCAATCACTTTAAGGGGAATTTCATGATCTTTTAAAAGCATAATGCCTTTCATTCGAAACATGTCTAGCTCTTGCGTTAAAGGCTTTTCATGAACTTCTCTTTTTTTTAAGCTCAATCTTACCCCTTCTGTTTTTAACGCAGAAGCCGCATTTTTCCGGACCTCCTCGCCTTCCTCATAATGGGAGCTTAACTTGATAGGCATTAAAATCTTTGGAAAGGAAGATTCTTCTTTTTCCAATCCCAGCGTTTTTAAAAGAAGAAAGGGGATTTTATGGCTCCAGCTCGGGGATTTTTTCGTTTCATTTTTATCATTAAAGTCGTGAATGGCCGCAACCGCTAATTTCGCAAGCTTTTGCTCTTTTGGAGAGCCTTTCTGAAATTTTTCAAGGAGAAGATAGTTGGATTTTAAGGTGACGATCGCAGCTGTTAGTTTCTCTGAGAAATCTGTTGTTTTTTTCTCGGGCAAGAATATTTTTTGAAATAGAGATTTTAAATGCGAGCTTACAGCTTGCATTTTCATGGCGGACTTGCGATGATTATACTCTTCGAGGACTCGAATCGCAGACTCAATAGCCTCCAACCGCTCGGCAATTTCTTTTGATAAATTTTCCTGAGACATGGTTTCTAAGCTTCTCTATTATTAATTAAAACTAATTTTCTTCTTCGTAAACCTCTTTTAAGGCTTTGCCAAGCGGGGTATAGACTTCTAATTTTGTAGTTTGCTGAACAAGTAAATCATCCCCTCTAACTTGAGGATCTTGAATTTGTATGACTTCGCCACGTCTGAGATATTCATAGGCCCTTGACTCTTTGGGGTGCTTTTTCAGAAGAGTTCCAAGACGCTTTTTTCCTTGTTTGCCGCAAAGAAAAAATCGGCTTCCATTTTGGGTTTCGATAGGGGGGCTTATCACCCTAAAAAGAGGTTTTTCAGCAATTTTTGGCCACTCCTGCTTATTCCCCCGAATAAGAAGATAACTCATTTTAAGAGAGTTTCTTTTCATCTTGCCGGATCTATGAATTTCATCAATCAGATAAGGGCTTTCGAGCTCTCTTTGGGCGTAGCAAGGAGCTTTGCTTTTTAGAGCAGGGCATTCTCCTTGATAAAGGCAAGGCGCTTGAATGGGATAGCCCTGTTTTACAAAATAGTTTCTAAGCTCTAAAATTCTAGCATTGGTTCCTTTGGAAGAACTATCAACTAAGAGGAAGTGGCCATCTTCACTTAAGTGCTGGAGAAGTCTATTGAAAAACGATGTTTGTTCTTCAAAATTTCCTTCTTTTGATGGAAAAAGCTCTTCCAAACCGTGGGCTAAAATGATGAGATCATACTTCCCCTCAAAGGGCCAATTTCTTCTATGAACATCCATTCTTCTGACGTTTAAGGAGTATCCGGCTTTTCCCGCAAGCTCACCTGCTATTCTTAAAGCGCTTTCGTGGTAGTCGGCGACTGTGACTTCTTGCGCTCCAAGTTTTAAAGCCGCGTAAGCATAGGAGCCTGGCCCGCTGCATAAGTCAAGGACTCTTTTTTTAGAAGAAGGCAGCTCTTGAAGAAGAGAAAAGGCTTCCTGAAAGTGGAGAGGAAAGTAATAAAGAAGGTAGGAAACTAGATTTTCAGCTTCTTTAAAAGATTCTAATGTCCCTAAATGGCCGTTTTTTGCCTGGTGTTCTTCATATTCTGTTATTTTGGCGACGACTGATCTAAACTCCCTTGTCTGTAAACGATCATGGGGTCCTGAAAGCCGCATCGTTCGTCTCCATATAGAGATGAGAAGCGGCATTAATTCATTTAATTCTGAAGTCAGCGAGGGTGCTAAATCTCTTTTTTTCATGGTTTATCTTTTTTTTAAGAGAAAAGGGTTTCTATTTCATTATTTGAAAGTTCCTTAAAAGCACCTTCCGCTAAATGACCAAGGTGCAGTCCTCCGATTCGAATACGTTTTAACTCCAGGACTTCAAGGCCGGCTTTCTCAAGCAATAACCTAACTTCTCGGTTTTTTCCTTCTTTGACAGAGACTTTTACAGTGCCTCGTCTCACTTTTTGTACTTTTACAGGCTTAATAAGGACTCTATCTATGACCACTCCTTTAGAAATTTCTTGCAAATGGTCCGGGGTAATTTCCTTATCGGTCTTAGCCAAGTATTCCTTTTGAATATTTGAGCTTGGATGAATGATTTTTTGGGCTAAATCCCCATCTGTTGTCACAAGCAAAAGCCCGGAGGTGTCTTTATCTAGTCTGCCGACAGTAAAAAAACGTTTTTTTATGTGAGCAAAAAAAGATAAAACGCTTTTTTGAGTAGGCAGGGGATTCGCTGTGCAAACATAACCCTTCGGTTTATTGAACATAAAGATGAGCTTCTTTTGGAAAGGATTAACCTTTTTTCCAAAAACTTGAATATGATCCCTCTCTCCGACTAATCTTCCAGGCTCTAGGACTGTTTCGCCATTAATCTTGACTTTTCCATCAAAAATGATTTCATCGCATTTTCTTCGTGAAGCCACGCCTGCTTCCGCTAGAGCTTTATTCAATCGTACTTGCTGGGGGTTTTTTTCCATATCGGGCTATCTGTTAAAAAATTAATGAAAAAAAATTTTAACTAAAAATCTATTAAATTGCAATAAACTACCCTTTATAAATATATTAAAAATAAGTTTTTGTTTATAGAATACGGAAGTCAATCAGAAGCCTGGCGACTAATCCCTTTATTGACTATGATTGTGAAAAACAGGACAAATTTTTCCTTTGAAAGTGTTTTTAAGGAAATAGGGAGACGGAAGACTAATGAGCCTTTTAATCTTGCTAAGACATGGCGAATCGGAGTGGAATAAGTTAAACCTTTTTACCGGCTGGGTTGATGTTCCTCTTTCTAGAAAAGGAATTAAAGAAGCAGAAGATGCGGGCAAAGTCATCAAAGACATCAAAATCGATGTAGCTTTTACCTCTACTTTAATTAGAGCTCAAATGACCTTGATGCTCTCTCTTCTCGATCATCCCTCCGGAATTCCGTATTTAACCCATACGGGAGAAGGAAAACTTGAAGAATGGGCTAAAGTTTATAATGAAAAAACCTTTGCAAGCTTAATTCCCGTTTATACTTCCTGGCACTTAAATGAGAGAATGTATGGCGAGCTGCAGGGAAAGAATAAAGCTGAAATGATGGAAGAGTTTGGGGCTGAGCAAGTGAAGCTTTGGCGCCGAAGCTATGATGTAGCTCCGCCCGAGGGAGAGAGTTTAGAAATGACCGCTCAAAGAGTAATTCCTTATTTTGAAGAAATGATTGTCCCCCACTTAAGGGAAGCTAGAAACGTCTTTGTTTGCGCCCATGGAAATTCCCTTAGAGCCATCCTCATGGACCTTATGGGATTAAATAGAGAAGAAATTATCCAGCTTGAAATTGCAACCGGCGAGCCAATCATCTATGAATTTAAATATGGCTCCTTCTACCGAAAAGAATCTTAAACAAATCATTCATGAAAGAAATTTACCTTGATAATAGCATGGCTTCAAAGCCATCAAAAAAAGCCGTCAGTGAAATGATGCCTTATCTAGGGGAGCGGTTCGGCTCGCCTTATTCTCCGCATAAGTTAGGTGAAAAAGCTCAAAAAGGGGTTCAAGAAGGCTTTAGGAGTCTTTATTCGTCTTTAAAAGCGAATGAGCAAGATACGATTGTTTTTACCTCGTCCGGGGCTGAAGCTGTCAACCAAGCGATCCTCTCCGCCTATCTGACACATACTCTTGAAAGCGGAAGAAATCAATTCCTGGCAGGAGCGAATGATGAAGCGGCTGCCATTATGTCTTTGAATCGCCTTAAGGATTTTTCCTGCAATTATAAACTGATAGGTCCTAATAAACAGGGATTAATTACAAAAGAAGCTGTTGGAAATGCGTTAACCCCAAGAACGGCTTTAGTATCCCTTTCTCTTGCCAATGGCCTGACAGGGGTCATCAACCCTATCTCTCAAATTTCAGAATTGTTAAAGGAAAGAGCCATTTTATTCCATGTCGATGCGACCCATGCCATAGGAAAATTGGATCTTGATCTTAATGAATTAGGCGTTCACTTTTTAAGTTTCGGAGGAGAGACCATCCACGCCCCTTTTGGAGCGGGCGCTCTCTATATTAAAGAGGGCCTCAAAGCAGCCCCTTTTATTCAAGGTGGCGTTGAGCAAGCGCACTTAAGAGGAGGGCCGTTTAGTGTAGCCATGCTTTTAGCTTTAGGAACTTGCCTTAGGGAAGCTGAAGAGACAAAAATGATCCTTGCCACAGAAACAGCAAGGCTTAGAAACCTGCTTGAAGACCTTATTATTGAAAAGCTGCCAACAGCCTTGCCTTTTTATCAAGAGGAAGAAAGGCTTCCTCATGTATCCGCTATAGCCTTTCCCGGAGTTACTGCCGAGACTTTACTTTGGAGACTTAATGAAGAAGGGGTTTATGCCTCAATAGGGGGAGGGAGCTTGCAACAGCTCAGTCTAATTCTATCTTCAGCCGGCGTTCCAAAAGATTTGGCCCAAGCTGCGCTTAGTTTTAGTTTGTCTCGGGAAACGACCCAGGAAGATATAGAAAACGCTGCCAATATCATAGTCAAATGTGTGAACCAATTACTGCCATTGTCTTCCCAGCTTAAATTTAAAAGAGGGGAGGAAGAGTAAGAATGAGCCTTAAAGAATTAATAGACCCTTTTCCCTGGTATCGCTACAGCAAAAAGCTTCGTTTAAAGATTTTAAACCCTAGGAATTTCGGCTTTTTTAACGAAGAGGATGCCAAAAATCGATCCTTAAGAAGAGTTCTTGGGGAATCAGGCTCTATAGAAGAAGGCAATTACATCCTTTTTTATTGGCTTTTAGATCGGGATGATGGGACGATTGTGGATGCAAGGTATCAGCTTTTTGGGCAAACAGCCTTAATTGGCGCCCTTGAAGGCGCAATAGAGCTGATTGTTGGAAAAAATTATGATCAAGCTTCCAGGATCACATCCGATCTTATCGATAAGCAGCTTCGGGATAAGCCAAAAGAGGCGGCGTTTCCTAATGAAACATGGCCTCATTTAAATCTTGTTTTAGAAGCGATTGATTCTGCAAAAGAAAAGTGCTTGGATTTGCCGCTTCCAACCAGTTACTCGGCGCCGCCCATTTCACTTGGTGGAACAGGGGAAAAATCAGAGGTTCCCAATTGGAAAGAGCTTGTCCATGAACAAAAAATTGCCATTATTGAAAAAATCCTTGATGAGGATATAAGGCCCTACATTGCTCTAGATGCGGGAGGCGTCAAAATCGTTAAAATTTTGGATAGCGGGCAAATTCTCATTCGCTATGAAGGCGCATGCACGTCCTGCTACTCATCGATTGGAACGACCCTCTCTTTTATCCAGCAAACTTTAAGAAATAAAGTACATCCCGATATCGAATTGATACCTGACGTTGACTTTACAAGCCCCTACCCCGCTTAAACCATGCTACCCGGCCTGAAAGCATTTTTAAGGACATGTTTCGACATGTCCTAAGGATAGTATTCAGCGGTTAAAGTTCGCTATGTTCTGTGAGGAGTTCACCTGAAAAGAAAGTTTTAAAAGACCCTTCTTCAATCTCTAAGGAAAGGGATCCGTCCCGATTGAGCCTTCCCTTATTTCCCTTTTGGAGCTTCCCCGAATTATCTTTAAAGACAAGGGGGCCATCGAGGGTTAAACAAGATTTAAAAGGTTCATAAAAAGGATCGAACCCCTCTTTTAGAAAAATAGAAATTTTTTCATTAAAGTTTTTAGCAATATCATTTTTAACTGCATCGATATTAAAAGTTCGATTGGTTTCAAGATATAGTGAGCTTACAGGATTTGAAAGGTTTTTAAGAGATTCTTCTTTCATGTTTATATTAAGCCCAAGACCTAAGCAAACAAGACGTAAAGCACCAATTGATTTGGTTTCAGACAAAATGCCTGCGATCTTTTTCTTATGAATTAAGAGGTCATTCGGCCACTTGACTTTAGCTTCTAAGCCAAGTTTTTGGAGGACTTCGACAACTGACAAGGCTAAAATTTGGGGAGTGTTTGAAACATTTTTTTCTTCTTCGCAAAAAAAACAAAAACTCGCGTAAAGATTTTCCCCTTTAGGTGAAAACCAGCGATTTTTATGCCTTCCTCGACCGGCCGACTGCTCTTCAGCTGAAATCACGCTGAGTTTTTCCCTCGCTAGGAGTAGCGCATTTTGCAACACCCAAGTGTTAGTGGAATATAGGATGGGAAAGTTAATTTCTATTATTTCCATATTAGCTCAATTAAAAAAAAATATATAATTCACAAAAAAATTAAAAAAGAGAGCCACATTTAACAATCAAACCCTTTAAAATTCAATCTTTTTCAAAATAAACCTCCTTGGATTCGAAACTTAAGGATGATTCAGGTGAGTTATTTCAGCGGATCTTGGGGTTTTTGATTAAAATCTAAAATGAAGAAACTGTCATTTGATCCGATGATGATTTTTCCAATTTCTAGTCCTATTCTATCTCTGGATATATTTGAGGTTTCAAATTTTCTAAGTTCTTTTCCTGTCTCAATGTCCCAAAGTCTAATGGCTTTGTCTTTGGGTGAAAATATTAAATCCCCTGAGTAACTGATGAGGTTTTTATCTAAAACATTTATATGAGTGACTTGACCGCTATGGCCTTCTAGGGTCCTAAGTCCTTTTCCTGTCTCAACGTCCCAAATTCGTATAGTGCGATCCTTTGAAGCGCTAAAAAGCTTTCCTTGACTTTCTATCAACGCGGTTACAGACTTTGAATGGCCTTCGAGTTTTTTAAGCTCATTTGTTTCAATATCCAACAGATGAATAACTCCTTTTTTCAAAGCGATGAAGAGCTTTCCTTTGGCTGAGATAAATTTTTTTATAGGCTCAAGGTATTGTATCACTCTAATTTCATCTCCCGTTTTAGCATCCCAAATATAAAATTTATGGTCTTCGGTAATACTAAAAATTTTTCCGTCAGAAAGACAAAAGTTAGGAAAATAGTTAGGAGGCGCTAAGACTTTAAGTTCACTTCCTGTCTCAATATCCCACAACCTAATTGTATTGTCCCATGCGGTGCTGATGAGAGTTCCATCAAAGATATGCAATTTTGTGATGAGAGCCGTATGGCCGCTTAACACTTTAATCGTTCTTCCTTTCTCAAAATCCCAGACACGAATGGTATTAGCTGAGGAACTAAAGAGCTTTCCTTTAGACATATTAATATCTGTGTAATTTAGGATTTGTCCTTTAAGTCTTTTAATTTCTTTACCCGTCTTTCCATTGAGAACGCAGATATCGTGCTCGGTGCCAGCAAAAATGTTACCTTCTATTATCTTAAGGCAGGTTAAAACACTATCCAATTTTATTTTTGTAAGGTTGGGCTCGATTTTTCCGGAAGTGGATCTCATTCGGGCATCGGCCATCAATTGTTGCCATAAGAAGTTATCATCAATATTGGTTCGGGAAAGGGTTTTAGAGGATTCCGGAAATGATTTAACAAATAGAGTTCTTATTAGGGCGCTATCCTTGCTTAGGATATTCCAGAGTTTACAAGTGAGAGCTGCCATGTTAAGGGATTTGAAGTCGAGATTTGAAAAAATTTCTATCATTAATTCAGCGGGTAAGGAATGAATGCCTGGATCTTCTCTTTCTTCACTTTCATTAAGACCCTCAATAATTGACGGCTTTGAGCCCACTCTATTATACATAATTTAATTTTAGGATGGTTTCAGCGTGTTATGTCATGGGATTTTTTGGTTTTTGATTAAAATCAAAAATGAAGATGCTGCTATTTGAGCCTGTGATGATTTTTCCCTTTTCTAGTTGTATATTAAGTAAATTCAGGCGGATATTATCTGTAGAAAGGGTCGATGTCTCAAACTTTCTTAGTTGTTTGCCTGTCTCAATGTCCCAAAGTCGAATGGTTCGGTCTTCTGAGAATCGAGATATTGAATCTCTTGAGTAACTGATGAGGTTTTTGTCTAAAACTTCAATATGTGTAATTAGATCACAATGACCCTCTAAGGTCATAAGTTTCCTTCCTGACAAAGCGTCCCAAACTTGTATAGTGTGATCCTCTGAGCCGCTAAAGATTTTACCTTGAGCCCCTACCAAAGCGGTAACAGACTTTGTATGGCCCTCGAGTTTTTTAAGCTCACTTGTTTCAATATCCAACATGTGAATAACTCCCCCCTTTAAAGGGATGAAGATCTTTCCTCGCGTTGAAATAAATCTTTCTATAGGCTCGAGGTATTCGATGACTCTAATTTTATCTCCTGTTCTAGCGTCCCAAATATATAATTTATGATCTTCGGTAATACTAAAAATTTTTCCTTCAGAAAGACAAAAGTTAGGAGAATAGTTTGGAGGTGCTAAAACTTTAAGTTCATTTCCTGTCTTAATGTCCCAAAGCCTTAAGGTCATGTCCCAAGAGGTGCTAATGAGAATTTCATTGAAGATACCCAATTTTGTGACACTGTCAGCATGACCTCTTAATACTTCAATGGTTTCTTCCTTCTCAAAGTCCCAAATGCGAATGGTTTTATCAAGTGAAGAACTAAAGAGATTCCTGTCTGACATGATAATATCTGTGGCATGGAGGATATGGCCTTTAAAGCTTTTAATTTCTTTTCCGGTATTCCCATCGAAAATGCGGATAAGGTTATCAAAGGTTCCGACAAAGAGGTAGCCCTCTATCAGCTTAAGGTATGTTAACCAACTAGTTAATTTTATTTCTGTAATATTGGGTTCAATCTTTCCTGATTGCGATCTCATTCGGGCATCGGCCAT